>JALVFB010000075.1 GCA_027030295.1 Hyphomicrobiales bacterium | reverse complement strand
GCGCGCCGCGCCGGCGGTGTCCGCCGCCACCTGCGCCTTCACCCCGAGCTCGCGGATGAGCCGCCGGCACTGACCCAGCGCGTGCACGTGCGAATGCACCGTCTTCAGCCCCTCCAGCGTCGCGCCCTTCGGCGCCATGAGCTGATGATGGATGGGCAGGAAATGCTCGCCCACGATGTGCAGCGTCGATTCCGGCAGCAGGTGATGAATGTCCGCCACCCGCCCGGCCAGCGTGTTTTCCACCGGGATCATGGCCAGTTCCGCCACGCCACGCTCCACGGCGTTGAACACCTCCTCGAAGGTGGGGCGGGCCACGGGTTCGTATTCGGGGCGCGCTTCCAGGCAGGCGATGTGCGAATTCGCGCCCGGCTCGCCCTGAAAGGCGATGCGCGGCTTGTCGTTTCCGGCGCTCATTGTTCGTCTTTCCCTTGCGCCACCTGACGGCGCACATACTCCAGCTCCGCCGGCGTGTCCACGCCAAACGGCGCTTCCGCCACCCGCGCCACGGCGATTTTCATCCCCGCGTCCAGCGCGCGGAGCTGCTCCAGCCTGCGCTGGCGTTCGCGCAAGCTCGGCGGCAGCTTCACGAAGCGTTCCAGCGCCGCGCGTCGGTAACAGTAGATGCCGATGTGGTGAAAGGCCGGGCCATGATGATCCTCCGGCAGTTCGCGCACGAAGTCTTCCGCCAGCGCCGCCTCCTGCCACGAAAGCGGCGCGATGGCCTTCACCACGTTGGGGTTCTTCAGCTCCTCTTCCGTGCGGATGGGTGCGGCCAGCGTGGCGATGTCGGCGCCGGTGCGCACCAGCGCCTGCGCGCAGGTGCGCAGATATTCGGGGGGCAGGGTGGGCAGGTCGCCCTGCACGTTCGCCACCACCCCGAACAGCCGGTATGGATCCACCTTCTGAAGCGCCGCGGCGATGCGGTCGGAGCCGGAGGGCAGACCGGGATCCGTCAACACCGCCTTGCCACCGGCCCTTTCCACGGCTTCGGCGATTTCCGGCTCGGCCGCGGCCACCACCACCGGGCCGAGGCCGGCCTTTTCCGCCCGCCGCCATACGCGCACGATCATCGGTTCGCCGCCGATGTCGACGAGCGGTTTGCCCGGCAGGCGGGTGGATGCCATCCGCGCCGGGATCATGACGATGGAATAGAGCGATGTTTCCCGCATGAAAAAGCCTCCGGCGGCCGCCCGTGCGGCCTGCGCGCGAAAATGCCGCAAGGCCCTTATACTTGTTGCCACCAGGATGCGGAATAGGCTAGTTATCGCGCCAGAAGCGGAAGGGGCGCCGAATCCTCGCGCTCCGTCAACCAGCACAAATCTGTGGGGCCAGAGCCATGAACATGCGCAGACTGGGCTATTTTGCCGTTTCCATCGTGCTCACGCTGGCGCTCATCCTTGGTGTGCGCACCTTCGCCAACATGGTCTTCAACGCCAAACCGCCGGCCAGGGCGGCCATCGAGGTGCCGCCGATGCGCGGCGCGCAGAAGGAGGAAAAGAAGGCCGAGGCGCCGAAGAAGGAAGCCGCCGCCGCTGGCGAACAGAAAACGGCCGAAGCGCAGCCCGCCGCGGCCGCTTCCGGGCCGGATCCGAAGCATGGCAAGAAGGTTTTCGCCAAGTGCAAGGCCTGCCATTTCGCCGACAAGGAAAAACACAAGGTCGGCCCGCATCTGGTGGGCGTGGTCGGCCGCCCGGTGGCCTCGGCGGAAGGCTTCAAGTATTCCGACGCCATGAAGGCCAAGGCCGCCGAACTTGGCGCCTGGACGGAAGAGAACCTGATGAAGTATCTGGAGAATCCGAAAGGCGTCGTGCCCGGCACCAAGATGTCCTTCGCCGGCCTGAAGAAGGAGCAGGACCGCAGGGACGTGATCGCCTATCTGAAGTCGCTGGCCGGCAAGTGATCCGGACGTCAGTCCCGAACGACCATGGGCCGGCGTGAAAGCGCCGGCCCTTTTCCTTATGCCAAGATGCATAAAGAACCACCCACCGCCCCGCGCCCCCACTTGGGCCCCCAAATTATGAAAAACAAGGGCCTGAGGGGCGCGGGGCGGTTTTACCGGTCAGTCTTTACGCAATCTGGTATTATGCCGTCAGCAGGATGAGCTGATGTTCCAGCTCGTCGTCGGCATCGTCCGGCCGGATGAAGTCCGCCCACGCCTGCGTGATGACCCGCCGCGCAGGAAACACCACCCGCGCCACGGTGCCCTTGCCCACTTCCGATTCGATTTCAAGCCGCGCATCATGCAGCCGCGCCAGCCCGTTGACGATGGCCAGCCCCAGCCCGGCGCCGTCCACCGCCTTGCGCACGGCGGAAGCCCCGCGGGCGAAGCTCTGCATCACCGTTTCCAGTTCTTCCGCCGGAATGCCCTCGCCATTGTCGCGCACCTCCAGCGCCAGGTTGCCGCCGCGCAGCCGGCGGATGGCGGCGACGATCTCGCCGCCCTCGGGAGTGAATTTCACCGCGTTGCCCAGCAGGTTGATCCACATCTGCCGGATATAGCGTCCGTTGCCGCGCAGTTTCAGCGCCTCTTCCGGCGCCTCCAGCCGCAGCTTCTGCCGCCGGGCGTTGGCCTTCAGCGCCACCAGCTCCAGCGCGCGACGCGCCTCTTCCTGCATGCTCACCACTTCTTCCTTCATCTCCACGCGCCCGGCCTCGATGCGCGAGAGGTCGAGGATGTCCTCGATCAGGTTGAGCAGATAGCTGCCGGAGCGGTGAATGTCGCTGGCGTATTCCCTGTAGCGATCCACCTGCACCGGCCCCAGGAACTCGCTGGCGATGATCTCGGAAAAGCCCATGATGGCGTTCAGCGGCGTGCGCAGCTCGTGACTCATGGCCGCCAGGAAGCGCGACTTCGCCCGGCTGGCTGCTTCCGCCTGCCGCCGGGCGCGTTCGGCGGCGTCGCGCTCCGCCTGCAATTCGGCGATCAGCCGTTCGCGCTGGGCGCGAAAGGCCAGCATGTCGCGGGTGGTCTTCTGCAGCCGCCGCGCCAGCTGGGTGAAGAACACTCCCAGCACCAGGATCATCCCGGCCATGGCCATGTCCATCATTTCGCCGGAGAACACCGCCCGCGCCGCGATGGCGAGCGTCATGGCGCCGTTGCCGACGAGCACCAGCGGCAGGAAGTTGTTGGCCACCAGGATGCGGCTGGCGGCGGCGGCCATCAGGCTGGCGCCGATGAACATGTGTTGCATCACCGCGCCTTCGCGCCAGAACAGGAACAGCGGAAACAGCCAGATGGCGGCATGCGCCAGTTCGCCGGCCGCGAACAGGCGCATCCATTCGCGCACCTGCTGTCCCGCCGGGCATTGTTGCAGGCAACGCCGCGCCAGCAACAGCAGCGCCACCTCCAGCATCAGGTAGAGCGCCAGCCAGCCCAGCGCCGCATGCGCGGAAATCCACGCCAGATTGCCCAGCGCCAGCAACAGCGCCAGCACCGGCATCACCAGGCCCACCCGCAGCTGGTTGTGGGCGAACATCATCAGCATTTCGCGCTGCCAGTATTCCTCCGTCGTCGGGACGGTTGCATCAGGCCGCGCGCGTGCCGATTCGGCCATCAGCGGCCGCGCCATTTGCCGGATATCCTGCTCCTGTTGCCAGAGCATGCGCCACACCTTCTTGTTGTTGTCTGGTCGTGACGGCAAAACTGGCACAAAATCTCTAAACCCCGGCTGTTTTCGCCGCTAAAAATCCACCCGTCGCCACAAGCGGGCGTTAACCATGAATGACGAGACGACATCCCTGAACGCCCTGTGCGCGCAAATCCGCGCCTGCCGCATCTGCCGCGAGGCGCCATCCGGCCCGCCGCTGCCGCACGAGCCGCGCCCGGTGTTCCGGGTGTCGGAAACCGCACGCATCCTCATCGCCGGGCAGGCGCCGGGCACGCGCGTGCACGCCTCCGGCATGCCCTTCACCGATCCTTCCGGCGTGCGCCTGCGCGCCTGGCTGAACATGCCCGACGAGGTGTTCTATGACGTGACCAGGGTGGCCATCGTGCCCATGGGCTTCTGCTTTCCCGGTCAGGACGAGAGGGGAGCCGACCTGCCGCCGCGGCCGGAGTGCGCGCCCGCCTGGCGCGCGCGGCTGCTGGCGGCGCTGCCAAACGTGCGGCTGGTGCTGGCGGTGGGCCAATACGCCATCAACTGGCACGTGCCGAAACATCTGCGCCGGCGCACGCTGACGGATACGGTGCGCCAGTGGCGCGCGATCGCGCGGGCCACCGCGCCCATGACCATCCCCCTGCCGCATCCGAGCTGGCGCAACAATGCCTGGCTGAAGCGCAATCCGTGGTTCGAGGAAGAGGTGCTGCCCTTCACCCGCGCCCGCATCGCCGAGCTGCTGGGAGAGCGAACGTTCTCCCGGCAACGGAAAGGCAATCCGTAATGACTTGCCGAGGGTGCGCGCCGC
>JALVFB010000074.1 GCA_027030295.1 Hyphomicrobiales bacterium | reverse complement strand
CGCGTCCGGCTCCAGAAAGCCGGCGGCCATTTTCATGGTGGTGGACTTGCCGGCGCCATTGGGGCCGAGAAAGCCCAGCACTTCGCCACGCTCCAGCGACAACGAAATGCCATCCACCGCGCGGATGTCGCCGAAGCTCTTGCGCAACTCCTCAAGCCGCAGCAACGCCGCCATGGCACTCGCTCTTTCGTTAGCGAAGGAGAAACTTCACAGGCGATAAGCCTGGCCCGAAGCGGATGAGAACCGCGACTTGATATACGCCCGTTGCCGGCGGCTTTCAAGCATGCCCGGTGAGCGGGGCGGCCGTATTAATGCATTCCGTTATGCATGACGATACTGCGCACGAAGAAGCGTCGGATCAGTCTTCCACGATCACCCGCGCGCCGATCTTCACTTTCTTGTACAGCTCCTTCACCTCCTCGTTGGTCATGCGGATGCAGCCGGAGGAGACGAACTTGCCGATGGAGCGCGGATTGTTGGTGCCGTGGATGCGATACAGCGTGCCGCCGATATACATGGCGCGCGCGCCCAGCGGGTTCTTAGGCCCGCCGGGCATCACGTCGGGCAGCTTGCGGCCATATTTGGCCAGCTCGCGCTGTTTCATTTCTTCCGGCGGACGCCACTCGGGCCATTCCTTCTTCATGGTGATGCGGTGCCGGCCCGTCCAGGTAAAGCCCTCCCGGCCCACGCCCACGCCATACTTGATGGCCTTGCCGCCCGGCAGGACATAATAGAGCGCGCGCTCGCGCGTCTTCACCAGGATGCTCCCCGGCGCCAGCTTGCGGGTGAACTTCACCGTCGTGCGCCCCAGGTAGCGTCCGCCCGAGTAGATTTGCCCTTCCCTGCGGCCCGGAGAGGACAATCCGGAGGCGCCGCCGAACAGCGTCGCCAGGCGCGCGGATTTTTTCTTCGTGGTGGCCGGCTTCTGGTGCCTGGCCACGGAGAAATTGTATTTCCGCTGCGGCTTGTGCGGCTTGTGTTTCGTCGCCGCCTGTGCGCCCAGCCCCGTGCCGGCAAGGGCCACGCCCGCCGCCAGCATGGAAATCATCCATTTTCTCAGCATGACAACCTCTTTCCCCCGGATGGATTCATTCGATGCCATGACCTCGCCAGAAAGGAAGGCCCGGCCATGGGGCGAACAATGGATGTGATCGGCTCACCGAGTCAATCGGAAGTCGCCGTGATGTTGAAAATGTGATCGCAGTCCGGCCCACTCTTCCGGCTGCGCGCGCAATGGCCGGCAGGACGCCCGCGCCGCCGGCAGTTGCGCCAGCAGGCCGGCCATCGTTTCGCCGGTGACCGGATGCCGCCAATCCGGGCGGACTTCCGCCAGGGGCAGCAGCACGAAGACGCGATGGCGCAGGCCCGGATGCGGCAGAATCAGTCCCTTGCGTTGCAAACGGTGCTGCGCTCCGGCCCCGCCCAGGCGCCCCGCGCCGCAAGGCCGGACGATCCGGCCAGCGTGATCGATCAGGTCGAGATCGAGCGTGCGCGCCCCCCAGGCAACGCCGCGCCGCCGCCCCGCGGCGCGCTCCACCGCCGCCAGCAGTTTCAGCAGCGCATGGGGAGAAAGCGAGGTGCGCACCAGCGCCACGGCATTCACGAACGCGGGCTGGCGCAAACCGCCATAGGGCGCGCTGCGCCATAGCCGCGACAGACGCACCGGATGCACCGTTTGCGAATCCGCCAGCTGACGCATCGCCCGCGCCAGCGTGCGTTCCGGCGCCCCCCAGCGCCCGTGCAGATTGCCGCCCAGGGCGATCAACGCCATATCGTCTGCAAAAATTGCCATATTTTCATGATAGCCTTGGAAGCCGGGTGAAATATCTCATGCTTGAGTGTTGACCACCTTCGATGCCTTTTGCAATGAAACGACTGGTCCTCGGAATTGCTGCTGACGAGGCCACCGCATCCACAGAGGCAACAACCGGATTCTCCATCCGGATATTGAGGATGGAGCCTCCGGTCATACCCAAAGGAACGTTGCATGCAATTGTATCAGGATGAACGAACCGCATTGTTTCTGGACGGTTCCAACCTCTACGCCACGGCCAGAACGCTGGGCTTCGATATCGACTACAAGAAACTGCTGGCCTTCTTCCGCGAGCGCACCCGGCTCATCCGCGCCATCTATTACACGGCGCTGATGGACGAGGCGGAATATTCGCCGCTGCGCCCGCTCATCGACTGGCTGGACTACAACGGCTACATGGTCATCACCAAGCCGGTGAAGGAATTCACCGACAGCACCGGCCGGCGCAAGATCAAGGGCAACATGGACATCGAACTGGCGGTGGACATGATGCGCATGGCGCCCAGGCTGGAGCACATCGTGCTGTTTTCCGGCGACGGCGATTTCCGCTCGCTGGTGGAGGCCGTGCAGGAGCAGGGCTGCCGGGTCACGGTGGTGTCCTCGGTGGCGACCAAGCCTTCCATGATCGCCGACGATCTGCGCCGGCAGGCGGATGATTTCGTCGATCTGCTGGATCTGAAGGACATCATCGGCCGTCCGCCGCGCCCGCGCCCGCCGATGGAAGAGGAAGAGCTGCCAGAGTTGGAAGAAGACGTCGATGCCGGCGAATGAGGCCAATGCTTCCGGCGCCGACGGGCACGGCGAGGAGCCGCGCCTGCCGGCGCCGGATTGCGACCTCTGTCCGCGGCTGCATGCCTTCCTGCAGGAACAGCGCCGGCTGCATCCGGACTGGTTCAACGCGCCGGTGCCGCCCTTTGGTCCGGAGAACGCACGCCTGGCCATCATCGGCCTGGCGCCGGGCCTGCGCGGGGCGAACCGCACCGGGCGCCCCTTCACCGGCGACTTCGCCGGCGAGCTGCTCTATGGCACGCTGCTGAAGCACGGCTTCGCCCGAGGCCATTACGCGGCGCGCGCCGATGACGGACTGGAGCTGATCGATACGGTCATCATCAACGCCGTGCGTTGCGTGCCGCCGCAGAACAGGCCGACGCCGGCGGAAATACGCACCTGCAACCGGTTCCTGAAGGCCGAGTTCGCGGCGCGGCCCATGCTGCGGGTCATCCTGGCGCTGGGGCGGGTGGCGCACGACGCGGTGCTGATGGCCCACGGCCTGGTGCGGGCGCGTTTTCCCTTCGCCCACGCGGCGGAACACGCGTTGCCGGGCGGGCGGGTGCTCATCGACAGTTATCACTGCTCGCGCTACAACACCCAGACGGGACGGCTGACGCCGCGGATGTTCGACGCGGTGATCGCCAAGGCACGTTCATTGTTGTGAGGTTTCCGGCGGAAACAACAGGCAGGCGTCGCCGTAGGAGAAAAAGCGGTATTTGTCCGCGATGGCGTGCGCATAGGCGGCCTTCATGGTCTCCAGCCCGCTGAAGGCGGACACCAGCATGAACAGCGTCGATTTCGGCAGGTGGAAGTTGGTGATCATCACGTCGCAGGCGCGGAAGCGATAGCCGGGCGTGATGAAGATGTCCGTCTCGCCGGCGAAGGGCCGCACCCCGCCCTCTTCGTCCGCCGCCGTCTCGAGGATGCGCACGCTGGTGGTGCCGACGCAGACGATGCGTCCGCCGGCGGCGCGCGCCGCGTTCAGCAGCTTCGCGGTTTTTTCCGATACCTCGCCATATTCGGCGTGCATGCGGTGTTGCGCGATATCCTCGCTCTTCACCGGCAGGAAGGTGCCGGCGCCCACGTGCAGCGTCACCCGCGCCAGGCGCACGCCCATCTCCTCGATGCGCGCCAGCAGCTCGCGGGTGAAGTGCAACCCCGCCGTCGGCGCGGCCACCGCCCCGGCGCGCTCGGCGAACACCGTCTGATAGTCCAGCGCGTCGGCCATGTCGGGCCTGCGGCGCGAGGCGATGTAGGGCGGCAGCGGCATTTCGCCGACCCTCTCCAGCGCCGCGTCCAGCGCCTGCCCCGGGGCGGAGAGGCGCAGCACGATCTCGCCGCCCTCGCCCTTCCCGATCACCTCGCCCCACAGCTCGTCCACCGAGCAGCCCATGCCGGACATGCCGAACATGATCCGATCACCCGGCGCCAGCTTCTTCGCCGGGCGGGCGAAGGCGCGCCAGGTGGCCTCGCCCTCGCGCTTGTGCAGATTCAGCGTCACCTTCGGCATGCCGCCGGCGCCATCGCGCACGCGCCGGCCCGTCAGCCGCGCCGGGATCACCTTCGTGTCGTTGAACACCAGCACGTCGCCGGGGCGCAGATACGCCGGCAGGTCGCGGAAGACGCGGTCTTCCAGTTCGGGCGCGGCGGGCGCTTCCTTCCGCGGGCGCACCACCAGCATGCGCGCGGCATCACGCGGGCGCGCCGGCCTGAGCGCGATCAGCTCTTCCGGCAGATCGAAATCGAAATCCGAGAGTTTCAATGTCTTGTGACTCCATCCGCCATGCAGACGGCATGGTTTTCCACCTTCATCTGCCGCTCAT
>JALVFB010000073.1 GCA_027030295.1 Hyphomicrobiales bacterium | reverse complement strand
CTGTCGTCGCGTGGATCCGCACATCGTGAACCGGCGGGCGCTGGAGTCGCTCATTCGGGCCGGGGCGTTTGATGCCTTCGAGCCGAACCGGGCGCGGCTGCTCCTGGGGCTGGACGCCATGCTGGAGCTGGCGCACCGGGCGCAGGAGGAGCGCGCCACCGGGCAGGCCAGCCTCTTCGGCGGCGATGATGGCGCGGGCGCGGGGCTGGAGGAGCTGGTGCTGCCCGACGCGGCGCCGTGGCCGGGCATGCAGAAGCTGGAGGAGGAATATGCTGCCGTGGGCTTCTATCTTTCCGGCCACCCGCTGGACGACTACATGCAGACGCTTTCGCGCATCGGCGTGATGCCGTGGGCGGAATTCCGGGCGCTGGTGCTGAAACGCGGGCAGGGGGCGGCCAGACTCGCCGGCGCGGTGACGGCAAAGCGCGAACGGCGAGCGAAGTCCGGGAATCTGTTCGCCTTCGTGGAGTTTTCCGATCCGACGGGGCAGTTCGAGGCCATCTGCTTCTCCGAGACGCTGAACGAATCGCGCGAGCTGCTGGAGCCGGGGCAGAAGGTCATTGTTTCCGTGGAGGCCACGGCGGAGGATGATGACGTGCGCCTGCGCGTGGTGAAGGTGGAAGGGCTGGAGCAGAAGGCGGCGAGCATCGGGCAGGGGCTGATGATCCACCTCGATGGTGTGCGGGCGGAGCAGGCGCTGAAGCAGATGCCGCAACTGCTGAAGAACGGCGGGCGCTCGCCGGTGCGGCTGGTGGTGCATCGGCCCGAGCTTGGCGAGGTGGACATCCTGCTGGGCGAGCGTTTTTCCGTGACCCCGCAGCTGAAGGCGGCGCTGCGCGCACTGCCCGGCATCATCGACGTGCGGGATCTGTGAGCGCATTCGGGGCTGGACGGCAGACGCGAGTGGACGCACAATGGTCTGGCCGGGGGCATGGTGCCAGGGAGTATGAGCCATGACCTTTCGGCCGATGCGCGTTGTTCTTTTCGCCGGCATGCTGCATGCCCTCGCCGTAACCTCACAGGCGGGAGAAATTGCCGATCTGGCGGTGAAGGCCGAGCAGTTGATGGAGCAGGGCAAGCCTGTCGCGGCATACGAAATGCTGGATGCCGCAGTGGACAAACTGTGGCAGCGCATGCCGTTCATGCTGCGCAAGGCCATTTTCGTGGTGGGAGAACCAGAAGGCTTTGGCGTTTACAATCCGCGCGAAAATGCCACGTTCAAACCCGGAGAACCTATCGTCGTCTATCTGGAGTTCGCGGGATTCGGTCACAAGCCCCTGAGCGGAGCCTATGAAGTCCTCATTACCGGCGATGCGGCCATTGCGGATGCCAGTGGCGAGAAAATCCTGGCGAACATGAAAGATTTCCTGAAAAGCCGAATGGTTTCGCGGCGCAGGAACCGGGAATTCATGGCGCATCTTACGATTACCCTGTCTGGCGCGCCGGCGGGACGCTATCAGCTTCTCCTGACATTGAAAGACGAGGTGAGCGGCAAGACGGCGAAGGTGAACATGCCGTTCGAAATCCGTGGATGATCATCGGAACTGTCGGACACCTGTCCGAGGAGTGGTTTTCCAGCTTGAGTCTGGCAGAAGTCATACCAGGCTGCGCAAAGGTTGACCTGTAAAACCGCCCCGCGCCCCCACCCAAGCCTTTTTCACATTTTGGGGTAGGATGGGGGCGCGGGGCGGTTCTTTATGCATCCTGGTATGAGATGTCAACCAACGCGTGTCATGATGTCCGCGGCGAACGGAGGAAGCGTAATGTCCCATCTCATAGCGGTGAGGGAAGAGATCTGGCGCGGCGCGGGGCGGGAGCGATACGATCTGGGCGCGGTGCTGCGGGAAGAGACGACGACGACGCCGGAGCGGATCGTGGCGCTGCGCGTGGCGCTCGAGATGGAGGCGCGGCGGCGCATGGCGGAAGAAGAGACGGCAAGACCCGACGGGCGGGCGGCGGTGGAGGAGCTGAAGGCCGCCGCGCCGGAGCTGTACGCGCAACTGGCGGCGCGCGGATTGCCGTTTTCGCCGGGCGATGAAGGCGAGGAGGGCGAGGAGCGGGCCGTGGAGCGGGCGCTGGAGGCCTTCCGCGCCGGCACGCTGCTGTTTTTCTGGAACGGGCGGCAGATCACGGACATGTGCGAGGAGCTGCCGCTGCGGGCGGAAAACGAGGCCCTGTTCCTGCAACTGGTTCCCCTGCGGGGCGGATGACGATGGAATGCCGCCGGCCTGGACGAAGGGTGCCCGGTGACGAACGGAAAGAGAGAAAGGCAGGGCGGGCCTTGTACAAGAGGGATGCAATGGAAAAATCGGCACGGCTATGGTGGGAGCTGTTCCGGCAGCGCCTGCGTGTATTGGACGAGGCGTGGATCCGCCTGGAAAACACGGAGTCCGGCGATCAACCGATCGATATCCATCATGGCCAGTTCATGGCGCATTTTCATGCCTTTCTGGCTTATGCGGATAAGATGCCGGACTGGATTCATGGCGGGGTGGATGTGCGCGAACAGATCGACGCCCTGGAACGGCTTTGCGTGCGCAAGCTGAAAGAGGTGGCGCGGCTGGAGGCCGGCGAGGGAACGCCCGTGAATGTTCTGAATCTCCTCGCGCAATACCAGCGCTGGGAGGCGGCGGCTTCTCGTCGTTATGGGGAAGCAAGCGAGCGACTTCTCGGAGATCCCTGTCTCGGAGGACGCAGCCTGATCGGGGGAGTGAACCTCCAGGGCGCCATCACGGCCCCTGACGCGGCCTTTGGCTGGCCGTTTTCAGAACTTTCGCAGGACATGCAGAAGCGCGTGGCCATCATCATCAACGCCGGAGAATACCTGCTCCGAAATGGGCAGCTTGGGCATGGGCCGGAAACATCCCTTGCCCGGAGCCTGTTCTCCCGGATTTGGGGACAATGCAAACCTCTTGTTTCCGAGGCGCACTACATGCCGCATGAAGCGGTGGCACGGATGGAGCGGGAGGTTCTGGGGGTTTGCCTTCCCATGGTGCGCTTGCTGAAGGAAGTGGCGCGGATGCAGGACCTTGAATGCGTTTTGGCCGGCGCGAAAGGGACATCGACGCCACAAAAGGGCTGGCTGAAGAACATGCCGGATCTCGCCGCCTTTGACGTGGATGCGCGAGAGCTGCGCAAGCGGCTGGAAAGCCTGCTGGACATGCGCGAAAGCACGAACAGGCATGAAGCCGGCTACAACTTTGGCCGCATCCTGTACGAGAAACTGCTTCCCACCAGCAAGGCGCTGGCCTGGGCCGGCATCACGCTGGATTCGATGGAGGTGGGCCCGGCGCTTCTGGAAGTGGCCGAGAGGAGCTTCCTGCCGCTCAAGGGAGTGGGCATGCTGTCGGAAGGGCTGGGCATGGCCTGCGTGTGGGCGCTGGGCAACATGAAGGATGGCGGCGGCGTGCGCTACCTGGCGCAGCTGCGTGAGCGGGTGCGCTATCCGAAAATTCGCAAGCGTATCGACAAGGTGCTTGACGAGCTGACCGGTGGGGCGTCGGACGTCCTGGCGGAGGTGATGGAAGCGGCCTTTCCCGATCATGGACTGGCGGAGGGCGAACGGCGCATGACGCTGGACGGGGGCACGGCCATCATCCGCCTGAACGGGCAAGGCCGGCTGCGGCTGGAATGGGAAAACGCCGCCGGCGAGCCGGTGAAGAGCGTCCCGGCGGCGGTGAGGCGTGGCGCGGACGCCGGCAAGGTGGCGGCGCTGCGGGCGCGTCTGAAGGATATCGACAGGGACATCGCGGCGCTGAAGAGCTTCCTGCAGGGGCAGTATCTGCATCCGCGCGTGCTGGAATATGGGGAATGGCGGCGGCGCTACGTGGAGCATGGCACGCTGGGGCTGTTGTCGCGGCGGCTGCTGTGGCTGGCCGAGAAGGAGAAGGGCGCGGAAGAGGCCGTGGTGGTGCTGCCCACGGCGGAGGGCTGCGAGGACGTGGGGGGCCGGGCGGTGGATTGTGACGGGCGGCGCATGCGGCTGTGGCACCCGCTGATGAGCGCGGAGGAGGAGGTGCGCGCCTGGCGCGAACGGCTGCTCGAGAAGAGCGTCGTGCAACCCTTCGCGCAGGCCTGGCGGGAGGTCTATCGGCTGACCGACGCGGAACGCGAAACGGCCACCTATTCCAACCGCTTCGCCGGGCATGTCGTGAAGCAGCACCAGGCGCTGACCCTGGCGCGGCTGAACGGCTGGGAAGGGCGGCTGGTGATGTGGGTGGATGACCAGGAAATGGCGCCGTTGCACCTGCGCGTTCCGGCCCACGATTTGCAGGCGGAGTTCTGGATGGAGGGCGCGGGCGACCCGGATGATCCGCCGGTGCTGGACAGCCAGGCCTATATCTACCTGAGCACGGATCGGGTGAAATTCCACCGCCTGAACGAGAACGCGCGCTGGGGGCGGGGCGCGGAGG
>JALVFB010000072.1 GCA_027030295.1 Hyphomicrobiales bacterium | reverse complement strand
GGGCGAGATCGGCAAAGGCCTCCGTGGCGAGAATCTTCTCGATGGCCAACAGCCGCGCCGGCGATTCCGGATGCCCGGCCGGCGTGCGGTGCTCGAGGCAGTCGGGATGGCTCAGCAGCAATGTCGTCATGACCGCATCTGTAGGCAAAAAGAACGCGGGAATCCAGTAACGACGGTTGACAGCGCCGCCGCGTGGGCGCATCGGGGGCGCATGCATGGCGCCGAACACATCGCAACGAGCCAGGCCGCCCCCTTCTGGTTCATCACGCTGGCCGCCGCCGCATTGGCGCTGGCCGCCGCGCCCACCGGCGCAATGTTGCTGTGGCGGCGCATGGCCTATTTCGGCGACGCCCTGTCACACGCCGCCCTGTTCGGCGTCGCCCTGGCGCTGGCCGCGCACCTGCCCATCGTGCCGGCGGTGCTGGCCACCGCGCTCGTGGTGGCCGCCGCCGTGGTGTGGCTGCGCCAGCGGGGGCAGCTGGCGCATGACGCCCTGCTCGGCACTTTCGCCCATGGCATGATGGCGTTGGGCCTGCTCATCGCCTTTCTGTTCATCGGCGATGTGGAGCTGCACGACGTGCTCTTCGGCGACGTGCTGAGCATGGGCGTGGGCGAGGCCATGCTGGTGATTGCGGGCGCGGCGCTGGTGCTCGCCTTCCTCTGGCGCAACTGGCAGCCGCTGGTGCTTTCCGCCGTGTCGGAAGAGCTGGCGCTGGCCGAGGGCGTGCCGGCGCGGCGGCTGCACGCCTGGCTTGCCGTCATCGCCGCGCTGTTGCTGGCCATGGCCGCGCGCACCACGGGGCTGTTGCTCTACACCTCCTTGCTGGTCATCCCCGTGGCCGCCGCCCGGGCCGTATCGGACACGCCGGAGCGCATGGCCGGCCTCGGCGCGCTGCTGGGGCTCATGGCCGTCATCGGCGGGCTGTTGACGGCGCGCGCCGCCGGGGTGCCGTCCGGCGCGGCCATCGTCGCCATCGCCTTCGGTTTCTTCCTGCTTTTTCATCTTGCGGGATGGTTGCGTGGACGCTGAGTCCCCATATAGTGAGACGGTGCCACTCGGCACATCCCGCGTCTGATACCTTCCATGTCCGGGCGTAGGCGTCCGCAACCCACCTTTCGAGGACCGCTGCCCATGCCGAAGACCACTTCCCGTGAAACCATTTCGCTGGCGCTTACCGGCTCCGGTGGCGCCGGCATGCTCACCGCCGGCGACCTGCTGCTCAGGGCCGCCGCCCGCAACGGGCTGTATGGCCTGCTCACCCGCTCCGTCGGTCCGCAGATCAGGGGTGGCGAATCGGCGGCGCTGTTGCGCATCGCGCATTACCCGCTGGAGACGCACGACGATGCCTTCCACGTGCTGTTCGCCGCCGACTGGAAGAACTTCGACCGTTTCGCCGGCGAAATCCATCTCGACGAGGACGTGCTCGTCATCATGGACGAGCATGCCCGCGAGGTGCCGGAGACGGTGGAAAACACCACCGGGGAGGTCTGTCGCCTGCCGCTGCAGGCCACGGCGAAGCGGACCGGCGGCCGGGTGAACATGGTGGGCGTGGGTTTTCTCGGCCGCCTGCTGGGCATGACGCCCGACGAGCTGGCCGCCGTCATCCGCTGGTTTTTCTCGCGCAAGGGGCGCGAACGGTTCATCGAATCGTCCATCGCCGCCATGAAGGCGGGTTTCGATCTGGCCGCGCCGCACGTCAAGACTGGCGCACTGTTGGCCCCACCATCGGCCAAGGAACGCGCGGCGGCGAAGAACCGCTGGCTGATGAGTGGCAACCAGGCGGTGGCGATGGGTTTTCTGCAGGCCGGGGGGCGCTTCGTGGCGGGCTATCCCATCACGCCGGCCACCGACATGCTGGAATGGCTCGGCCCGCGCCTGCCGAAATTCGGCGGCGCGCTGGTGCAGGCGGAAGACGAGCTGGCCGCCATCAACATGGTGCTGGGCGCCTCATGGGGTGGCGTGCCGGCCATGACCGCCACCTCCGGCCCCGGCCTGTCGCTGATGGCGGAGGGCATCGGGCTGGGCGTGGCGGCGGAAATCCCGGCGCTTATCGTGGACGTGCAGCGCATCGGGCCGTCCACCGGCATCCCCACGAAGTCCGAGCAGGGCGACCTGAACCTGGCGCTGCATGCCGCGCACGGCGACGCGCCGCATCTCGTGCTGGCGCCCGATTGCGTCACCGACTGCATCCGCACCACCGCCTGGGCGCTGCACCTGGCCGAGAAGTTGCAGTGCCCGGCCATCGTGCTCAGCGATCAGAAGCTGGGTCAGATGCACAGCATCATCGACGCCATCAATCTGCCGCCGTGGAAGGCCAGACGGAAATTGCGGGAACGCTGCGAGGGCGATTACGCGCGCTATCGAATCACGCCGGACGGCGTATCTCCCATGGCCCTGCCCGGCGTGCCCGGCTGCATGCACACAGTGGATGGCCTGGAGCACGCCGAAAACGCCCTGCCCTCCAGCCGCGTGGAGGATCACGCCGCGCAACTGGACAAGCGTCGCCGGAAGCTGTTCCGAATGGAGGACTGGCCGGACGAGGAGATGGCCCACTGGGCGGAGGTGCAGGGCGGCGGCGAGGTCGCCGTGCTCACCTGGGGGTCCGCCGCCGGGCCGGCGCGCGAGGCCGTGCGCATGGCGGCGGAGGAGGGGCTGCACGCCAGGCACATCAGCATGCGCCTGCTGTTTCCGCCGCAGAAAAAACGCCTCTCGAGGCTGCTTGACGGCGTGAAACGGCTCGTCGTGGTGGAGCAGACCCACTCCGGACAATTCTACCATTACCTGAAAAGCTGGTTCGACCTGCCCGAGGTGGTCATCTCCTGCCGCCGTCCGGGGCCGAGGCCCATCACGCCCCGACAAGTGCTGCGCGCGCTGCGCGAGGCATGCAGGATCAGCGAGCATGAAAGCGAGAGGGTGTGCCAATGACCGAGCAAACCCCGCACAAGCCGGCGGAATACAAGAGCGGCGTGCATCCGGTGTGGTGCCCCGGGTGCGGCGATTATGGCGTGCTGGCGGCCATCACCCGGGCGCTGGCGCCCATGGGCCTGCCGCGCGAGAAGGTGGCGGTGGTTTCCGGCATCGGCTGTTCCGGGCGCATTCCGGCCTATCTCGCGACCTATGGCTTTCATGGTCTGCACGGCCGGGCGCTGCCCGTGGCCACGGGGCTGAAGCTGGCCCGCCCCGAGCTCACGGTCATCGCCGCCGGCGGCGACGGCGACATCTACTCCATCGGTTCGGCGCATTTCGTGCATGCCTGCCGCCGCAATCCGGACATCACGCTCATTGTCATGGACAACCGCGTCTATGGCATGACCAAGGGCCAGCCCTCGCCCACCTCGGAACCCGATTTCGCCACGCCGCTGCAACCGGAAGGCCCGGACATGCCTCCCGTGAACGGCCCGCTGCTGGCGCTGGCCAGCGGCGCCAGCTTCGTCGCGCGCGGCTTTTCCGGCCATCCGGACGAGCTGGCCGACATCATCCGCGCCGCCATCGCGCACCCCGGCTTCGCGCTGGTGGAGGTCTTGAGCCCCTGTCCCACCTTCCGCCCCGAACAGACGCACTGGAAGCGCCAGGTGCAGGCGGGAGCGCTGCAACCCGCCGGATCCATCGGGGAGGCCATGGCACAGGTGCTTGCCGCGCCGGAATTGTCCACCGGCATCGTGTGGAAGGCCCGTCGCCATCTGCCGCATGCCGTGACGGAAAAACCGGCGGATGCGGAAGCCTTGATGCAGGACCTGCTGGCCGGCTTCGCGCCCTGAGCGGGCTTGCGCTCTTGCAACCCCCGGCGACTTCCTTATTTTTCGCTCAGGAAGGCGGGTTGCAGGGAACAGGCGAGATGAGCGAGATTCCCATCGCCTCGCTGGCCGAGCTGGACAGCCGGGCGCGGCAGATCTTCGAGCAGCTGGTGGACATGTATCTCGCCACCGGCGAGCCGGTTGGCTCGCGCACGCTGTCGCGTCATATTCCGCTCAATCTCTCGCCGGCCTCGGTGCGCAACGTCATGGCCGACCTGGAGGAGCTGGGCCTGCTCTATGCCCCGCACACCTCCGCCGGACGCATGCCGACGGAGCAGGGCCTGCGCTTTTTCGTCGATGCGGTGATGGAGCACGCGGCGCTCGATCCGCAGGACAAGGCCGCCATCGACGCCCAGCTCTCCGAAGCCGACGCCGACGCCGAAGCCATGCTGGAACGCATGTCCTCGGTGCTCTCCGGCCTGACGCACGCCGCCGGGCTGGTGGTCACGCCGTCGCACAACCCGCGCATTCGCCAGATCGAGTTCGTGCGGCTGGAGCCGGAAAAGGCGCTGGTGATCCTGGTGGGTGCCGACGGCACGGTGGAAAACCGGGTGATTCGCGTGCCCGCCGACCTGCCCACCGCCACCTTGCAGCGCGCGGCCCATTTCCTCAACGATC
>JALVFB010000071.1 GCA_027030295.1 Hyphomicrobiales bacterium | reverse complement strand
CTCGGCGAAGCGCGAGAGGTGTGTGGCGCAGATGGCCGCCGCCGAGAGCGTTTCCAGCACGAAGTCCCGCGCCGAGACGGCGTCGATGGAATTGCGCATCGGGCCGGAGAAACCCAGCGCCCGCGCCGTCATCTCGCGGTCGATGGGAAAGCCGGTGCCAGCCAGCGCGGCGGCGCCCAGCGGGCTTTCGTTCACGCGCTTGCGCGCGTCCGCGAAGCGCCCGGCGTCGCGGGCGAACATCTCCACGTAGGCCAGCAGGTGGTGGCCGAAGGTGACGGGCTGGGCCACCTGCAAATGCGTGAAGCCGGGCATGACCACGTCGTGGTGCGCGAGCGCCTTTTCCGCCAGCGCGCGCATCAGCGCGTGGATCTGGCCGCTGATGTGGTCGATGGCGTCGCGCACATAGAGGCGGAAGTCGGTGGCCACCTGGTCGTTGCGCGAACGCGCGGTGTGCAGCCGCCCCGCCGCGTCGCCGATCAATTCCGCCAGGCGCGCTTCCACGTTCATGTGGATGTCTTCAAGCGCGCGCGAAAATGTGAAGTCGCCGCGTTCGATTTCGCTTGCGACGGCGTCCAGCCCGGCCAATATCCGTTCCGCGTCCCCCTGCGGTATGATGCCGCGGGCGGCCAGCATTTGACAATGGGCCTTCGAGGCCGCGATGTCCTGGCGGTAGAAACGTTGATCAAAGTCAATGGAGGCGTTGATTTCTTCCATAAGCTCGTCGGGGCCGGAAGAAAAACGCCCACCCCACATGCGGTTGGCCATGGCCAGTCAGCTCCCTGATCGTTGATCTTGCAACAGGAGTGCACCATGACGGCAGAGAAAGGCAACCCCATGTCGCCCATCAAGGGCCGTCTCATTCTCTTCATCGTGCTGGCGGCGGCGCTGGCGTTTGGCGCGGTCTACATCTTTCAGGGCGGCATGGGCAAGCGCGCGCAGAAGCCATCGGCCTCCAGGGCGCAGCTGGCCACCGGCGCCATGAAGCGGCTGGTGATCCATCCGCAGCCAAGGCCGTTGCCAAAGATCGTGGCGCTGGACAAGGACGGCAAGCCACATGAACTTGCCGAATGGAAAGGCAGGGTGCTGCTGGTGAACTTCTGGGCCAGCTGGTGCCCGCCCTGCCGCAGGGAAATGCCGGAGATCATTGCCTTGCAGGACGCCTACGAAGGCAAGGACTTCGAGGTCATCGCCATCTCGGAAGACTACAAGGGCTACGACTGGGCCTTCTCGGCGCTGAAGATGATGGGCGGGCAGGGGCTGACGCTGCTGTGGGACAAGGGTAACGAATCGCTGAAGGCCATCGGGCTGAACGGCTTGCCGGTGACCCTGCTGGTGGACCGGCAGGGGCGCGAGGTGGCCCGCCTCGTCGGTCCGGCCAACTGGAACAGCCGGGAAGCGCACGCCATCATCGACCGGCTGCTGGCGGAAAAGTGAGCGTTTCGTCATCATCCCCACCTTGCTCCGGGTGCGCGCTTGAGTCATTCTTGCGCCCCGGAGGGAAGGAGCGCAGCATTTCTGGCAACAATCCGGGAGCCGGGCATGGCGTATGACGTTTCGTTCTGGGCGGCCTTCACGGCGGGCATTCTCTCCTTCATCTCGCCCTGCGTGCTGCCGCTGGTGCCGCCCTACATGGCCTACATCGCGGGCGTGAATCTGCAGCAACTGACCGGAAACGGGCAGGGTGCGGACGGCGCCGTGGCGGCGCCGGTGCTGGGCCGGGTTCTGCTCATCGCGCTGGTGTTCGTGCTCGGCTTTTCCACGGTGTTCGTCATTCTCGGCGCGTCGGCCTCGGCCATCGGCCGGCTGCTGAACGCCTACATGGACATCCTGGCCAAGGTCGCGGGCGTGCTCATCATCCTCATGGGCGCGCACTTCCTGGGGCTGTTCCGGCTGGGTTTCCTGATGCGCGAATACCGCATGGAGGTGAACGCCAGGCCGGCCACCGTGCTGGGGGCCTATGTGATGGGCCTGGCCTTCGCGCTTGGCTGGACGCCGTGCATCGGGCCGGTGCTGGCCACCATTCTTGCCATCGCGGCGCAGGAGCAGAGCGTGCAGAAGGGCGCGGTGCTGCTGTCGGTCTATTCGGCCGGTCTTGGGGTGCCATTTCTGCTGGCGGCATTGATGATGGGGCCGTTCATGGCGTTTCTGCAGCGCTTTCGCCGCTATCTGGGGATGGTGGAAAAGGTCATGGGGGCGTTTCTGATCATCGCCGGGGTGATGTTCCTGACCGGCGACATTCAGCGGGTGTCCGTCTGGCTTATCGAGACTTTTCCGGCGCTTGCGAATGTTGGTTGAGCGGCGGCGAGAAAGGCATGCACAAGTGGTGCGTGTCGTGGCCGGGAAACACTTTCTAAAGTTTTTGCCGCTAGGTCTTTTCGTATTTGGGGGTGGTGCGAGGAAATATTGGAATGTTGCGGGAATTTCTGAATGACGAAAGTGGCGCTTCGGCGGTGGAATATGCCTTTCTCATTGCGGCAACGGCGCTGGCGCTAATTGCCGTGCGTCCGCAGATCAATGACAAGCTGCAGAATTATTTCCTGTCCATCGCTTCCATGTGGCCTTGAACGCCGTTG
The DNA here is from genome assembly GCA_027030295.1 of Hyphomicrobiales bacterium. GTDB lineage: Bacteria > Pseudomonadota > Alphaproteobacteria > Rhizobiales > Aestuariivirgaceae > Thermopetrobacter. The sequence goes on along the minus strand of JALVFB010000071.1, from coordinate 1,847 downwards.
CATGCGCTTTCGTTTCCGACCATGATGATCGCCACGGGCAATCGCAATCATGGGCGGGACAGATGTTTCCCATTTCCACCACCGTGGCGCTGAGGCATCCGCCGTTCGCCACCTGGGCGCTGATCGCGCTCAATGTCTTCGTTTTCTTTTTCATTCAGGTGCCCATTGCCAAAGCGGGCGGCGAGGCGGCGCTGCGGGCGTTCCTGATGCACTGGGGGCTGGTGCCGGCGCGCTATTTCGTGCCCGGATGGGCGGCCGCGCACGGGCTGGATGGCGACCTTTTGCCATTTCTCACCAACACCTTCCTGCACGGCGGCTTCGCGCATCTGCTGTTCAACATGTGGACGCTCTACATCTTCGGCCCGGCGGTGGAAGACCGCATGGGATCGCTCAATTACGGGCTGTTCTACCTCGCTTGCGGGCTGGGGGCGTCGTTCGCGCACGCCGTCATGAACGCCAATTCGGTGTTGCCGGCCATCGGCGCCTCGGGGGCCATCGCCGGGGTGGTGGGAGCCTATATCCGGCTGTTTCCGCATTCGCGCATCGTCATCATGATCCCGGTGCTGTTTTTCCCCTTCTTCTTCGAGCTGCACGCGCTGGCGTTTGCCGCCATCTGGTTCGTCACGCAGCTCACCTCCGGCATCACGGCGCTGTTCCTGCCGCCGAACGTGGGCGGGGTGGCCTGGTGGGCGCACATCGGCGGGTTCATGTTCGGCTGGCTCATCGCCACGCACTGGCTGCGAAAGCCCCGCTATCGCCCATTGCAGGCGGACGAGGGGCGGTTCGGCTGCTGTCCGGACGGGCGGCGCAATCGGCATTTCGGTTGACCACGGGGAAAGGAATCTCCATGCTTGTGGCGGAGCGTGATTTCAGGGAGTCGCCGGCATGAACGTGATGGATCTGTTCTGGCTGTTCTTCATGCTGTCGATGCTGCAGCCGGTGATCCAGCGCAAGATGCTGGACGCCATGCGTCAGCGCAAGATCTCGGAGATAGAGAAGGCGCGCGGCTCGCGGGTGATCCTGCTGGTGCATCGGCAGGAAACCATGAGCCTGCTGGGCTTTCCGCTGATGCGCTTCATCAACATCGAGGATTCGGAAGAGGTCATCCGCGCCATCCAGATGACCGACGACAACGTGCCGCTTGATCTGATCCTCCACACGCCGGGCGGGCTGGTGCTGGCGGCGACGCAGATCGCACGCGCCTTGAAGGAACACCCGGCGAAGACCACCGTGTTCGTGCCGCACTATGCCATGAGCGGCGGCACCCTGATCGCGCTGGCGGCGGACGAGATCTGCATGAGCAAGCACGCGGTGCTGGGGCCGATCGATCCGCAGCTGGGGCAGCAGCCGGCGGCTTCCATCCTGAAGGTGCTGGAGCAGAAGGAGCCGAAGGATATCGACGATCAGACGCTGATTCTGGCCGACGTGTCGCAGAAGGCGATCCAGCAGGTGCAACGCACGGCGGAATATCTGCTCTCCGGCCACATGGGCGAGGAGAAGGCGAAGGAATTGGCGAAGACGCTCTCGGAGGGGCGCTGGACGCATGATTATCCCATCCTGCCGGACGAGGCGCGCGAGCTGGGATTGCCGGTGAACACCGCCATGCCGCAGCAGGTGCTGGAGCTGATGACGCTCTATCCGCAGCCCACCCGCATGTCGCCGTCGGTGGAGTATCTGCCGGAGCGGCGCAGCGGCGCCGTTCCGACGCCGAGATGGCGTGGTGACCAGCCGTGATGATGTCTTCCGTCATTCCGGCGAAAGCCCACTACTGTCCAAGAAAACTTTAAAGGTTCCCAAAATTCGTCATCCCCGCGAAAGCGGGGATCCAGCAAGTCATTGATTCAGCG
>JALVFB010000070.1 GCA_027030295.1 Hyphomicrobiales bacterium | reverse complement strand
GCGATCTCATCGCCCTGCGCAAGTTTCTGGATGACAATGTGAAATAGATTGCCAATTCATACTTCAAATGCTTTCTGGAAAGGACAAGGAACTGGCCTTTGAAATATTCGGATTGAGAGATAACTATACCAATGAAGATGTGTCCAAAGCATATAGGAGACTTTTGTTTAAGGTTCATACCGACTATTTTCATCGCCTAAAAAATGACCCGAAATCCAAAGAAATTTTGAAGGCTTTAGGAATATTTTCAACAGATGAAGAAGCATTCAAAAGGGCGACGCAGGAAATAAACAGGCTCCGGGAAGAGCTGCTGAAACTTCCGGCATCAGAGCGGCGATTGGACGCGCATGAGGGAAACCGGGCCGGTTCTTCCCGCACCAACCGAGCTGGAGGTGGTGGAAACACGCAAGGCGGAAGAAGCCGCGCAGGTTCCACCGGCGCGAAGGCGGATCAGCAAACGGGAGACAGGGGAAAATCCGGAAAACAACAAAATGGAAAACAAGGCGACAAAAGAACGGGCAATGAATACTCGAAAAAGGCAAAAACCGAAAAACATCATGGAGAAAGAAATTACGGCAGACAAGGAACAGGTGGTGCGAGCACAAAAAATACTTACAATAAAGGTGGCGGGACACATGACATCGAAGATGAAGACCTCATAAACAAAAAAGTCTTCTGGGTTGGAATATTCCTATTGTTAGGCTTTTTCTTCATCTTGATGAATGGAAGCGATGAGAACGCTCATTCGGTTTCATCACCCTCGCAAACGGAAAGAAACGACGCTTGGGCCAACCGGCCCGACAAACGTGTGCTGAATGACAAATGCAACAGCATGGCGAACAGGCTTGCCGTCGAGCGCTACGAGGCGGCATCTTGTGGGACCGCGGCCATTCAACCGGCCGAGCTGCGCAAACAATGTCTGGAGCTTGGCGTTTCCACGGCACAAGGAATACTGGAATGGAATCTGCGCGCCATTTCCGAATGCATCAACATCCGGGAAAAGGCACAAAAACGTTCGGAAGAACGGAGGCTCTGCGAACAACTGGCAAATGAAAGCCTGGAAATACTCCAGCGGGCACGCGAAAAAGGTTGCAGGCAGATCGCTTCCTTGCGCCTCGGATCGCCAGCCAGACTCCGGGAACTATGCCTCCGGGATGGCTCATCGACATTTCGGGAAAAAGTTCGCAGCTTTCGGGGCATCGTGGAAAGATGTTCGCCACCCCAGCCTACGGCGCTTCCACCATTGCGTTATCTCTACAGCTGGAAAAAACTCGGCGGACCCGGCCCGAAGCAAACGCCCTGGACGCCCGCAAGGTCACCCAAATGCATTCTCACGCACTATTGCGAGTGCGGAGGCCATGACTACTGTGGCGTGCATGAGCCGGGGCACAGAGCCTATTATTGGCCGGAAGGATGCGATGACCGCGCCGCACTCATCGTCTGCCGCGTCCGTCGCAGGCGTTAAACCAAGATGCATGAAGAACCACCCACCACCCCGCGCCCCCACCCAACCCCCAAATTATGAAATACAAGGGCCTGAGGGGCGCGGGGCGGTTTCACCGGTCAACCTTTGCGCAACTTGGTATTAGGGCCGGTTTCAGCTCCCGGTTTTGTCCGGCCCATCCCCCAGGTGCTCTTCCTCATACTGGATGAACCAGCCGATCATCTGCCGCCACAGGGCTTCGGCCAGCGCCGGGGGCAGGCCCTTCGCTTCCGCATGCGCCCGCACCTTGTCGATCACCTGCTGGACGCGCCAGGGCACCGTGGCTCCTTCGCTGGTGCCCATCTTGATCCGCCAGGCGCGATCCACATAGCGGAACCGTTCCGCCAGCAGTTCCACCATCAGCTCGTCGATGCGGTCTATCTCGCGCCGCACCTCGTTCATGCTGGTGCATTTTTCCGGCGGAATGCGTTCTTCTTCCTGTCTGGGCATGGCGGTCTCCTCAATTCCGGCACTGGCCATGGGGAAACATGTTGCAGTCGTATCTTGGCAAAGCCTGGGGGCGTGCGCGCAAGTCGTTTGCAGCGATGTCACGAGGCTCCACGGCAAAACTGAAACGAATGCCGTGCTTCGTCAGCAGTCGCTCCGTTTCATCCGTGAAGGTAGCCTTGCCACCATAGGGATAGCAGAAGGTAATAATCCGTTCTTCCAGGATATTTTCCAGAAAGGTGACGGAATCCGCTATCTCGCGCTCCTGTTCCGCCGTCGGCAGACGGCTCATGACGGGATGGGAAACGGTATGACTGCCCACGATCATGCCCGCCTCGTGCAGGGCGCGCACCTGCGCCGGCTTCATGTATAGCTCCGCGAGGAGCGTTTCTTCCTCAGCACCGAAGAAATGCTTCATCAGTTCATCCAGCACCGCGCCGCGATGTTGCGGAAGAAGAAAGTAATTCAACATGCGTTTGACGAACAGGACATCATCCGGATTCCGCTGCCACTTGTAGGTCTGTTTGCGGAATTCCTCCTTCTTCTCCTGATCGATCATGTCGTCCGAAATTTCATGTTGCAGCCGCGCGGCCACGGTGGTGGCGTCATGACGCCCGAGCAACAGGTGCACGCGGTGCACGTCCAGCATGGTTTCCCCGGCCAGCGGCCCCGTGGGCACATAAAAGATGCCCCACAACCCCCGCCTTTCCAGCTCGGGCAACACATGATCATGATGGTCGGCGAACCCGTCGTCAAATGTCAACACCACGCCATCGGGCAATGGGCCGCCTTCCAATGCTTCCATAAAGGCTGCGCGGTCGGCGAATCCTTCGCTCGCCGCCAGCCAGTCCAGCTGCCTGCGAAAGTCCTCGATGTGCAAATGCTTGAAATAAGGAAGATCTTCCCGGTCAGACCGGACATAATGATACATGAGTGCTTTCAGCGCCATGGTGGGCAATCCGCCGTTTCAATCTCGTATGGCCGTTTCCAGCGCCGGGTTCCTGACCAGGGGAAAGCGCGCATCCCGCTGCTCACGCCGTGCAAGATAGCGTTCGATCATGCCGTTACACAGGTTTTCCCGTAACAGTTTCACCGATTCCTCGGTAAAGTCCTTCTTGCGGTAATAGCGGACGACCTCCGGCTCCGGCGGCTGGGGCATGCGCTCCAGCCTGTCGAAATTCCGCACCAGCGCCGCGCACTCGAAAGCCATCTTGCGGATCAGCCGGTTGCCCACGGTGTGCGCCGTGTCCGAGGGGCAATAATCGGCGCGGATCTGGTGAATGATCTCGCCCGTGTCGACGCCGGCGTCGATGTGCATGAAGGTGACGCCCACCAGTTCCGGCTCGTCGTTCACCAGCGGCCAGAAGTTCGTGCCACTGCCACGATACCACGGGGAGAGGCCGAGATGGACATTCACGAACCGGCCCGCGAACGTCTCCAGCAGCGCCCCCCTGATGATGGAGCAGCCATAGGCAACCAGGAGGTCGGGCCGCAACGCCACGATCCGCTCCACGTGTTCCGGCTTGTTGATGTCGCCCTTGGGAATGAAAACGGGATTCGAGCGGTCTTCGGCATGTTCGACGAAAAGCTGAAAGAAGTCCCGTTCGGCGCATTCCCGCGCCTTCAGGTGCGCCTTGCGCAAGTCGTTCGCTTCCGTCTGTTTTTCGACCAGGGCGCCAAGGCTCTTTTCCAGCCCCTCGCACCATGTGGCCAATACCTCGATGCCGGGCCGTAGCGCCATGAACTTGCGAAAGAAGGCGTGCCGCAGCTCCGAACCGGTTAGAATGACGATCCGTTTGCCCGGCATGGCGCCTTGTTCTTTCGCCTCTGGCATGGCGGGTCATTCCGCCGGCTGTTGCTTCTTCGGCAACACGACGCGGATGTGCAGCTCGCGCAACTGCTGCGGCGAAAGCGGCGCCGGCGCGCCCATCAGCAGGTCTTCGGCCTGCTGATTCATGGGGAACATCACCACCTCGCGGATGTTCGGCTCGTCCGCCAGCAGCATCACCATGCGGTCCAGCCCCGGCGCGATGCCGCCGTGCGGCGGCGCGCCATACTGAAACGCCCGATACAGCGCGCCGAACTTCTCCTCCACCACCTCCGGCTCATAGCCGGCGATCCTGAACGCCAGCTTCATCAGCTCCGGCAGATGGTTGCGGATGGCGCCGGAAGACAGCTCCACGCCGTTGCACACGATGTCGTATTGATAAGCCTTCAAGCCCAGCGCCGGGCCGTAATCGCCGGTTTCGATGGCCTCCCAGGCCTCTTGCAGCGCCTCCATGCCCCCCTGCGGCATGGAGAAGGGGTTGTGGGAGAACTCGATGCGCTTCTCGTCCTCATTCCACTCATACATGGGGAAATCGACGATCCAGCAGAAGTCGAAGCGATTCTCGTCGATGAGGTTCAGCTCCGCGCCCACCTTCTGCCGTGCGTCGGCCGCGAAGGGGGCGAATTTCCGCGGGTTGCCGGCGACGAAGAAGGCGGCGTCGCCGGCCTTCAGCCCG
>JALVFB010000069.1 GCA_027030295.1 Hyphomicrobiales bacterium | reverse complement strand
GCCCATGCCCTCGCAGGCCGCCCGCCAATGGCGCCTGCTGCGCCACTGGCTGCTGGGGCGGCTGTAATACCAAGATGCGCAAAGGTTGACCGGTGAAACCGCCCCGCGCCCCCGCCCAACCCCTGGGTTCTCAGAATTTGGGGGTTGGGCGGGGGCGCGGGGCGGTGGGTGGTTCTTTATGCATTCTGGTATAAGCATGGAATTCTTTCCTCCGCCAGCGTGCCGAAGGGCGGCACGCAACCGCATGCCGCCCTTCGTCGCAGGCACTCACCGGAGCCTTCAGGCCGCGGCGCGTTCCTCCTTCACCGGCTCGCCGTTGATCACCAGCTTGCCGTCCCGCGCCGTGATGTGCACCGTGTCGCCGTCCTTCACCTTGCCGGCGATGATCAGCTCGGCCAGCGGGTTCTGCACATATTGCTGGATCACCCTTTTTAACGGCCGCGCGCCGTAGGCCGGATCGTAGCCCTTGTTGGCCAGCCACTCCTTCGCCGCGTCGTCCACATCGAGCCGGATCTTGCGATCGTCCAGCAGCTTTTGCAGGCGCTTCAGCTGGATGTCCACGATCGCCTTCATGTTCTCCCGCTTCAGGCGGTGGAACAGGATGATGGCATCCAGGCGGTTGAGGAACTCGGGCCGGAAGTGGCGGCGCACCTCCGCCATCACCTGATCGCGCACCTTGTCCACGTCCTCGTCATCGCCCAGCTCCAGCAGGTATTGGGCGCCGATGTTGGAGGTGAGGATGATGATGGTGTTGCGGAAGTCCACCGTGTGGCCCTGGCTGTCGGTGAGCCTGCCGTCATCGAGAATCTGCAACAGGATGTTGAAAACATCCGGGTGCGCCTTCTCGATCTCGTCGAACAGGATCACCTGATAGGGCCTGCGCCGCACCGCCTCGGTCAGGGTGCCGCCTTCCTCATAGCCGACATAGCCCGGCGGCGCGCCGATGAGCCTGGCCACGGCGTGCTTCTCCATGTATTCCGACATGTCGATGCGCAACAGCGCGTTCTCGTCGTCGAACAGGTATTCGGCGAGCGCCTTGGCCAGCTCCGTCTTGCCGACGCCGGTGGGGCCCAGGAACATGAACGAGCCGATGGGCCGGTTCGGGTCCTGCAGCCCCGCCCGCGCCCGGCGCACCGCCTGCGAGACGGCTTTCACCGCCTCCTCCTGGCCGACCACGCGCCTGGCCAGCTCCTCCTCCATGTGCAGCAGCTTCTCGTTCTCGCCCTGCAGCATCTTGTCCACGGGAATGCCGGTCCAGCGCGAGACGACCTGCGCCACATCCTTGTCGGTGACCTCCTCGCGCAGCAGCTCGGAGGAACCCTTCTCCTGCTGCTGCAATTCCCTGATCTTCTGTTCCAGTTGCGGAATGACGGAATAGGCGAGCTCGCCGGCACGCGCCAGATCGCCGGAGCGCTGCGCCTGCTCCAGCTCGATGCGCGCCTTGTCCAGCTCTTCCTTCAGCTTCTTCTCCTCGTCCAGGCGCGACTTCTCCGCCTGCCACTTGGCGGTCAGCTCGGCGGCCTCCTGTTCCAGCTCGGCGATCTGCTTCTCGACCTTCTCCAGCCGCTCCCTGCTGGCCTCGTCGGTTTCCTTCTTCAGCGCCTCGCGCTCGATCTTCAGCTGGATGATCTTGCGCTCCAGCTCATCGAGCGCCTCCGGCTTGGACTCGGCCTGCATGCGCAGCCGTGCGGCCGCCTCGTCCAGCAGGTCGATGGCCTTGTCCGGCAGGAAGCGGTCGGAGATGTAGCGGTTCGACAGCGTCGCCGCCGCCACCGCCGCCGAATCGGTGATGCGCACGCCATGATGCGTCTCGTATTTCTCCTTCAGCCCGCGCAGGATGGAGATGGTGTCCTCCACGCTCGGCTCCTTCACGAACACCGGCTGGAAGCGCCGCTCCAGCGCGGCGTCCTTCTCGATGTATTTCTTGTATTCGTCGAGCGTGGTGGCGCCGATGACATGCAGCTCGCCGCGCGCCAGCGCCGGCTTCAGCAGGTTGGAGGCGTCCATCGCGCCCTCCGACTTGCCGGCGCCCACGAGGTTGTGAATCTCGTCGATGAACAGGATGATCCTGCCCTCCGAGTTCACCACCTCGTTGATGATGGACTTCAGCCGCTCCTCGAACTCGCCGCGATATTTCGCGCCGGCGATCAGCGCGCCCATGTCCAGCGCCAGGATGCGCTTGTCCTTCAGGCTGTCGGGCACGTCGCCATTGACGATGCGCTGGGCCAGCCCCTCGACGATGGCGGTCTTGCCCACGCCCGGCTCGCCGATGAGCACGGGGTTGTTCTTGGTGCGCCGCGAGAGGATCTGGATGGTGCGGCGGATTTCCTCGTCGCGACCGATGACCGGATCGAGCTTGCCCTCGCGCGCCTTCTCGGTGAGGTCGATGGTATATTTCTTCAGCGCCTCGTAGGTGTCCTCGGCCGAGGCCGTGTCCGCCTTCTTGCCGCCGCGCATCTCGTCGATGGCCTTGTTCAGCGCCACCGGGGTCACGCCCGCCTTCTTGAGGATGTCGGCGGCCTCCGAGGGCTCGATGGCCAGCGCGTGCAACAACCGCTCCACCGAGACGTAGCTGTCGCCTTCCTTCTTCGCCAGCTCCTCGGCGCGCTGGAACACGCGCGCCGTCTCCGGCGCCAGATACAGTTGTCCGGCCCCGGCGCCTTCCACTTTCGGCAGCTTCTTCAGCGCTTCGTTCACATCCGCCTGCACCAGCCGCGGGTCGCCGCCGGCGGCCTTGATGAGGTTGGCCGCCATGCCCTGGTCATCGTCCATCAGCACCTTCAACAGATGCAGCGGCGTGAACTGCTGATGCCCTTCCGCCAGCGCTTTTTGCTGGGCGCTCTGGATGAACCCCTTGGCCCGGTCGGTGTAGATTTCAAGATTCATGTTCTGTCTCCTTCTGTCGGCCCTTTTCCCCATGGAGAGGAAACGGCGTCGGGAAATCCTTTCCGCGGAGCCGCGGAATGGCGGGACTGCGTTTCAGAAAGAGATATAGGTGAGAACAAGGGCGGCACAAGGAAACGACCGGGAAAAACCGTCCATTACCCTTTCGGTTTGTCCTGCTGGGCGCGGTGGCGATAAAACGGCTTCGGCGGCAGCCGCAACCTGTCCTTGCCCATCGAGGACTGGTTGATGGGCCTGAGCTTCGTCGGTCGGAAGGCGGCGGCCAATCGTTTCGCCTTCGCCAGCTTCGCCGCCGGCAATTGCTTCAGGAACAGGTCGAGACGCGCATCGCGCACGCCGCGCTGGCGCGCCAGCAGATACCACTTCGCCGCCAACACCGGATCCTTGCGCACCCCCCGCCCCAGGATGTGCAGCCGCGCCAGCTTCTGCATGGCCGGGGCATATCCGCTTTGCGCGGCATAGGCCAGCCAGCGCGCGCCGATGACCTCGTTCTTGCTCACCCCGTCGCCACGAAACACCAGCAGGCCATATTCGGTGGCTCCCTGCGGCAGGCCGGCCAGCGCCGCGCGCTTGAACCACTCGGAAGCCTGGGCGAAATCCTTCTCCACGCCACGCCCGGTCAGATAGAGCACGCCGAGATTGTATTGCGCCAGCTTCTTGCCCTGACGCGCCGCCTTCAGGAACCAGTAGGCGGCCTTGCCCCAGTCCGGCTTCAGACCGTTCACGCCGGAATAGAGAAGGCCGAGGTTGTATTGCGCCTCGGCCATGCCGCCGGCGGCGGCGCTCTCCAGCCATTTGCGCGCCTTTTCCGGATCCTTGCGCCCCAGCCGGCCATCCAGATGCATCATGGCCAGCGCGAACATGGCCCCCAGATGGCCGTTTTTCGCCGCCTTGCGATACCACTCCGCCGCCAGCAGCGGATCGGCCGCCACCCCGCGCCCCTGTTCGTAGAACACCCCCAGCATGGCCTGCGCTTCCGCATGCCCCCGCCTGGCCAGCTCGCTGGCCACCTTGAAGGCCTGCTCGTATTGCCCGGCCTGATACAGCGCCACGGCTTCGCGAAATTGCTGGTTCAGCGACGCCCGCGCCACGTCATCCGTCCCTGCGGCCAGTCCCGGAAGGACGGCGCCGATCAGCAACGTCAGGACATACAGGAAAATGCGCAAGAAAGGCCGCAAGGCTCGCTTCTCGACTGGCTGAGAATCATTCATGAGGAAGTCTTTTAGCCTTTTTGCGCGCGCCGGCACAGCCCCATCATGCACCGGCCCGCACCGCGTATGCCGCCGCCAGCGCCGCCGCCCTTTCGGCCGACTCCCAGACCGCCGGCGACGCAACGACGAAATCCGCCCCCAGCGCCCGCAAGTCCGGCAGCTCCTCCGGCGCCACCGGGTGCATCGCCGCCACCGGCAGGGTGAACATTTCCACCGCCCAGGCCAGCAGGTTCTCACCGCCGGCTTCCACCCGCTGATCCACCCCCAGCCAGTCGGCCCCGGCTTCGCCCAGCTCCATGAGCGCATGCCGGCGGGCGGGGCAGCACA
>JALVFB010000068.1 GCA_027030295.1 Hyphomicrobiales bacterium | reverse complement strand
GCCATAGGCCTCGCCCAGCTCCAGCACGGCCGCCATCAGCCGCCCGCGAAAGCTCTCCGACAGGCGCATGTTGATGAAGCCCGGCCCGGCGATCTCCACGGTTTCCAGGTCGGCGTCCCCGGCGAGTTTCTCCACGATCTTCCGCGCCAGGTCGCGCGGCGGCTCTTTCGCCTGTCTGGCCAGCACCATGGCGGCGTTGGTGGTCACGTCGCCATGCGACGGGTCGCGCGGCGGCTCCACGGAGACGTTCCCCGTTTCCAGTTCGGCCGGCAACGCGCCTTCGTCCGAAAGCGCCCGCAGCGCCGAAAGCACTTTCTCCTCGATGACATGAAACAGATTCATCGGCTCTGTATCCGGATATTGCGGTGGTGTTGCCGTCCGCCTACCTGAAGCGCGGGTCGAGGTCAAACAGCTTGCGGTGCTGGAGCAGGGCGTAGCGGTCGGTCATGCCGGCGATGAAATCGCACACCTGCCGGGCGAACTCCGATTCGGGTCGGGTCATGGCCACCTCCCGCCAGTCGTCCGGCAGACGGCGCGGATCGTCCATGTAGGCATCGAACAGGTCGGCCAGTATCTTCTGCGCCCGGCGCATGGAATCCATCACTTTTTCATGACGATAAACGCGCTTCATGAGAAAACGCTGCAGCACACGCACATTTTCCGCCATCTGATCGGAAAAGCGCACCAGCGCCTCGCCCAGGCGCCGCACGTCATCAACCGATTGCGGCTCGTGTCTTTCGATGTTGCGGCGCGAACGCTCCAGCACGTCGCCGACCATCATGGCGATCATCCGGCGCACGGTTTCGTGAATCAGCCGCGGCTTGTCGGCATCGCCCGCGGCCCGCAGGGCCGATTCCAGGGCCGCCCCGGCCAGTGGCAGGTCGCCGAGGTCGATGAGCTCGATCAGCCCCGCCCGCAACCCGTCGTCGATGTCATGCGCGTTGTAGGCGATGTCGTCGGCCACCGCCGCCGCCTGCGCCTCCGCCGAGGGCCAGGTGGAAAGCTCAAGATCGTGCCGGCGCACATACTGGCGAATGGCCAGTGGCAGGCCGCTGTTCCGGTATTTGCCGATGGGCCAGCCTTGCCTGTCCAGCAGCGGGCCATTGTGCTTCACCAGTCCTTCCAGCGTCTCCCACGTCAGGTTCAGGCCGTCGAAGCCGGCGTAGCGCCGCTCCAGCCTGGTCACGATGCGCAGGGTCTGGGCATTGTGCTCGAAGCCGCCATGATCCTTCATCCGTTCGTTCAGCACTTCCTCGCCCATGTGGCCGAAGGGCGTGTGGCCCAGGTCGTGGGCCAGCGCCAGCGCTTCGGTCAGGTCTTCGTCCAGATCCAGCGCCCGGGCCAGCGTGCGGGCGATTTGCGCCACCTCCAGCGAGTGCGTCAGCCGCGTGCGGAAATGGTCGCCGTCATGCGCGATGAACACCTGTGTCTTGTGCATCAGGCGGCGGAAGGCGGTGGCGTGGACGATACGGTCGCGATCACGCTGAAAAGCCGTGCGCAGGCCGTCTTCCGCCTCCGGAACCAGCCGTCCGCGGGATTGCGCGGCGTTGGCGGCGTATGGCGCAAGCTGCCGGCTCATGAGACTCCTGCACGTTGCCCTGCATGCGGCGGGGATTCGTCATCCGGGAGGTTGCATGGTGGCCGCGGGAAAGAAAAGAGGGAATCCGGTGGCCGGACGGAGGTGCGGCCGCCCTGCATGCAGGACATGCATCAGATGCATGGATGGGGCGCGAATTCGGCCAAATGCGGGGGTTGACGCGAGGTGAAGGCAACGGTAAAGCATGCCGTCACAAGGCGCGGTGCTTCGCCGCTTTCCTTTTGAAAAGGTGAAGGGGAAAGCGCCGTGTCGGCAAGCCATGACAGGAATTCACGCAAGACCTCGCTTGATGAGGTCCTCTGAATTCTCGGCAATCCGGATGGCACGGGGCCGCTAGTCCGGGTTGTCGTTTCGCACGCTTGCGCCAGCTCCCGGCAGGGGTGGGGCGGCAGGCGCGGCGGATTTTTGTGTTTCGCGGCCCGTGGGAACGGTTTCGAACGAAAGGCAGGAGCGAGCATGCCGACGATCAACCAGCTCATCCGCAAGCCGCGCAAGCGCCCGGTGAAGCGCAACAAGGTGCCGGCGCTTCAGGCCTGTCCGCAGAAGCGTGGCGTGTGCACCCGCGTTTACACCACCACGCCGAAGAAGCCGAACTCGGCGTTGCGCAAGGTGGCGCGCGTGCGCCTGACCAACGGCTTCGAGGTCACCAGCTACATTCCGGGCGAGGGTCATAACCTTCAGGAGCACTCGGTGGTGCTGATCCGCGGTGGCCGCGTGAAGGACCTGCCCGGCGTGCGCTACCACATCATCCGCGGCGTGCTGGACGCTTCCGGCGTGGAGGGGCGTCGTCAGCGTCGCTCCAAGTATGGCGCCAAGCGGCCCAAGTAAGCGCTGCTGAACCGAACGTAACTGGCAAGCACAGGGAACGAGCAAGATGCCCCGTCGCCGTCGCGCAGAGAAACGTGAGATCAACCCCGACCCGAAGTTCGGGGACGTGGTGCTGTCGAAGTTCATCAACAACCTGATGTATGACGGCAAGAAATCGGTGGCCGAGAAGATCGTCTACGGCGCGCTGGACAAGATTCAGGAAAAGATGCGCCGCGATCCGCTGGAGGTGTTCCACGAGGCCGTCGACAACGTGAAGCCGCAGGTGGAGGTGCGCTCCCGCCGCGTCGGCGGCGCCACCTATCAGGTGCCGGTGGAGGTGCGGCCCGACCGCCGGCAGGCGCTGGCCATCCGCTGGCTCATCGGCGCCGCCCGGGCGCGTGGCGAAAACACCATGATGGAGCGCCTGGCCAACGAGCTGATGGAGGCGGCCAACAATCGCGGCGCGGCGGTGAAGAAGAAGGAAGACACCCATCGCATGGCCGAGGCCAACCGCGCCTTCGCGCATTATCGCTGGTAAGGCGCGGGCGGAAACGAACGACACGGAATTCGGAGCGAGATCATGCCCCGCAAGGTGAAAATCGAGGATTACCGCAACTTCGGCATCATGGCCCACATCGATGCCGGCAAGACGACGGTGACCGAACGCATCCTCTATTACACGGGCAAGACCTACAAGATCGGCGAGGTGCACGACGGCGCCGCCACCATGGACTTCATGGAGCAGGAGCAGGAGCGCGGCATCACCATCACCTCCGCCGCCACCACCACCTTCTGGCGTGGCAAGCGGCTGAACATCATCGACACGCCGGGCCACGTGGACTTCACCATCGAGGTGGAGCGCGCGCTGCGCGTGCTCGACGGCGCGGTCACCGTGCTGGACGCCAACGCCGGCGTGGAGCCGCAGACGGAGACGGTGTGGCGCCAGGGCGACAAATACGAAGTGCCGCGCATCGTGTTCATCAACAAGATGGACAAGATCGGCGCCGACTTCTTCGCCTCCGTGGATTCCATCAAGGAGCGTCTCGGCGCCCGCGCCGTGCCGGTGCAGATGCCCATCGGCGCCGAGGACGAGTTCAAGGGCGTCATCGATCTGGTGCGCATGGTCGCCATCGTCTGGGACGAGGAAACGCTGGGCGCGAAATTCCACGAGGAGGAAATCCCGGCCGACCTGAAGGACAAGGCCGAGGAAATGCGCACCGAGATGCTGGAAACCATCGTCGAGCTGGATGAAGAGGCGATGGAGGCGTATCTCTCCGGCGAGGAGCTGTCCGAGGACAAGATCCGCGAGCTGCTGCGGCGGGGAACGCTGACCAACGAGTTCTTCCCCGTGCTGTGCGGCTCCGCCTTCAAGAACAAGGGCGTGCAGCCGCTGCTGGACGCGGTGGTGGACTATCTGCCCTCGCCGGTGGATCTGCCGCCGGTGAAGGGCATCAACCCCAAGACCGATCAGGAAGAAGAGCGCAAGCCCTCCGACGACGAGCCGCTGGCCATGCTGGCCTTCAAGATCATGGAGGATCCGTATGGCACGCTCACCTTCGTGCGCGTCTATTCCGGCAAGGTGAGGAAGGGCACCACCGTGCTCAACTCCACCACCGGCAAGACCGAGCGCGTCGGCCGCATGGTGCTGATGCACGCCGACGAGCGCGAGGAAATCGACGAAGCCTACGCCGGCGACATCATGGCTTTGGTGGGTCTGAAGGATACCCGCACCGGCGACACCCTGTGCGACGTGGCCAAACCCATCGTGCTGGAGAAGATGGAGTTCCCCGAGCCGGTGATCGAGAAGGCCATCGAGCCGGCGTCGAAGGCCGATCAGGAAAAGCTCACCGTGGCCCTGCAGAAACTGGCCAAGGAAGACCCGTCCTTCCGCGTCTATACCAACGAGGAATCGGGTCAGACCATCATCGCCGGCATGGGCGAGCTGCATCTGGACATCAAGGTGGACATCCTCAAGCGCTCCCATAACCTGGAGGTGCAGGTCGGCGCGCCGCAGGTGGCCTATCGCGAAACCATCACCGGCAAGGCCGAGGTGGACTACACCCACAAGAA
>JALVFB010000067.1 GCA_027030295.1 Hyphomicrobiales bacterium | reverse complement strand
CCTGGCCGCGGTGTTGCAGGGCGTGCAGGCCCAGCGCGGTGAGGGCGGCGGCGTCCGGGTGGCCGAAGACGCCGAAAACGCCGCATTCCTCCCGCAGCAGGTCGCCGTCGAGATCGAAGTCCTTCCACATGGTGCCTGTCCCGTATGACATCCGCCCGCGCCGGCCGCGTGTCAGTCGCCGCCGCCGATGATGGTGTCCAGCCGTTGGCGATCCTCCCGGTCGATGGGGTTGGCCTTGCCGCTGGCGGCAACATCAGGCCGCAGCTGCTCGCGCAGCATCCTGGCATTGTGTTCGGGCAGAAAATCGACGATGATGTTGGCCGTTTTCACGATGAGGGGCTTCAGCCGCGCCTTCTCGATCCAGTCGGCGCGGTTCGCCGGCGGCACGAAGGCGATATAGGCCATGTAGGCGATGGTGACCAGCACCAGCCCGCGCAACAGGCCATAGAAGCCGCCCAGGGTGCGGTCGAAGGAGCCGATGGCCGAATCCAGCACCCAGTCGCCGATCTTCACCGTGACCACCGACATGATGAGCAGCACCAGCAGGAAGGCGGCGGCGCCGGTGACGATGACCGCCAGCTGCTTCTGGGCGATGAACTGGTGCGCCAGATCCACCAGCGGCGGCATCTGCGTGGCATACCAGGCGGCGAAGGCGGCGATGATCCACGCGAAGAGGGAGAGAATCTCGCGGGTGAATCCGCGCATGAGCGCCAGCAGGCCGGAAACCAGCATCAGCACGATCAGGATGATGTCCAGCAATTGCATGGCGGTTTCCCCGGTGTGGTTGGCTGGCGCGGTGCGTGCGCGAACATGATCGCATGTCCGCTTCCTCATGACCACACGAACTTTGCCGCGTCAAGGCGAAGGCGTCGGCGGTGTGGGTTGTGGTAAATCTTTTGCCGGAAAATCAGCCTATTCGCGCAACAGGCGGGCGGCCAGCGCGGTGACGTCCGCCACCCGCTCCACCTTCAGCCCCGGATTTTCCGGCAATTGCGAATCTTCCGCCACCAGCGCCAGGGAGAAGCCCAGCTTGGCGGCCTCGCGCAGGCGCTGTTCGGTCAATGGCGCGGCGCGCACCCGGCCCGAGAGCGCCACCTCGCCGAACACCACGGTGCCGGCCGGCAGCGGCCTGCCGGACAGCGAGGAGACGAGTGCGGCGGCGGCGGCGAGATCGGCGGCCGGTTCGCGCACGCGCATGCCGCCGGCGACGTTGAGATAGACGTCGTGCTGGCCCAGGCGCACGCCGGCGCGGGCCTCCAGCACCGCCAGCACCATGGCCAGCCGTCCGGCGTCCCAGCCGACCACGGCGCGGCGCGGGGTGGCGAAGGTGGTGGGCACGGCCAGGGCCTGCAACTCCACCAGCAGCGGACGCTGGCCCTCGACGCCGGCGAACACCGCCGCGCCGGCCACCTCGCGTCCGGCATCGCCCATGAACAGTTGCGAGGGATTCGGCACCTCCACCAGGCCGTGGCCGCGCATCTCGAAGACGCCGATCTCGTCGGTGGCGCCGAAGCGGTTCTTCACCGCGCGCAGGATGCGATACTGATGCCCGCGGTCGCCCTCGAAATAGAGAACCGCGTCCACCATGTGCTCGACCACGCGGGGGCCGGCGATCTGTCCTTCCTTGGTCACGTGGCCGATGAGCAGCGTCACGGCGCCGGTCTTCTTGGCCAGGCGCACCATGGCCTCGGCGCCGGCGCGCAACTGGCTCACCGTGCCCGGGGCCGATTCCACCACCGGTGTCCACAGGGTTTGCAGCGAATCGATGACCACCACCTCCGGCCTTTCGCGGCGCAGGGTGGCGACGATGTCGGAGACGTTGGTTTCCGAGGCCAGCAACAGCGGCGCATCCAATACGCCGAGGCGCTGGGCGCGCAGGCGGATCTGGTCCAGCCCCTCCTCGCCGGAGACATAGACGGCGCGACGGCCCGCGTTGGCCAGCGTCGCCAGCACCTGGAGCATGAGGGTGGATTTGCCGATGCCCGGGTCGCCGCCGATGAGCAGGGCGGAACCGGGCACGAAGCCGCCGCCGGTGACGCGATCCAGCTCGGAGATGCCGGTGGCGATGCGCGGCGGCGGGGCGCTTTCGCCGGCCAATGGTTGCAGCTTGCGCGACTTGCCCTTGGGCAGTTGCACGCCGGCGGCGAGCGGCTGTTCGGGGTTTTCCTCGACGATGGTGTTCCACTGGCCGCAGGCGTCGCAGCGCCCGGCCCAGCGCGGCGCGATGGCCCCGCAGTTCTGACAGACGTATGTGGTCTTTGGTTTGGCCATGCGTTTGGGGGCGTGCTCCAGTCAATGAAAAATCGGCAATTTTCGTCATGCCGGCGAAAGCCGACATCCCGGGCCACGAACGCATGAGCCGGCGGCACGAGATCCCGACTTTCGTCAGGATGACGAGAGACAGACACGCGCATGTGGCGGTGGCACGAGGCCGGCTTGCGCCGGGTTGACGAGCATGTTTTGCCGCAACCGGAAACCATTATGCAAGGCAAGAAAAAGGCCCGCGGCGAGCGCGGGCCTTTTCCACATGGCCTGTGGGTGCGATCAGGCCTTCTTCTCCGCGGTGTTGATGCCAAGCACGGCGTTGATGGCGCACCAGCCGACGAGGCCGGTGAGCAGCGGCACCACGCCGACCCAGCCGATCCAGTTGTAATTGCCGCCGCCCCAGATGGCCCAGGCGATGAGCGCCAGGCCGGCGACGATCCAGATGATGCGTTGCACCATGCCCATGTTCTTCTGCATCGTTCTGCCTCCCTTGTTCGGGTTCGTTTTCGCCGCTCGTTGTCCGTCCCTTTCCATATAGGGACTGTCGGGAGGGTGTTTCAGTGACGAGATCACAAAAACCGTGCCGGAAACGCGGCGGAGCGATCAGGAAATCGTGATGTGTGGCGCGCGATCGATGATTTTCCGCAATCCGGCAAGGTCTTGCAGCCGCACTTCGCCACGGGAGAGCGTCAGCAGCCCCTGTTGCTCGAAGCCTTTCAGCAGGCGGGAGACGGCCTCGCGGGAGGCGCCCAGCTCGGCGGCGATTTCCTGATGCGTCATGCAGAGCGTGCCGTCGATATCGGCGTGATGCAGCAGGAAGGCGGCCAGCCGGACGTCCAGGCGGGCGAAGGCGATCTGGTGCAACAGGTGCATGAGATCGGTGATGCGGGTGGCGAAGGCGGAAAAGACGAAACGGCGGAAGGCGGCGGAATCCACCAGCAGGGCGTCGAAAGTGATGGCCGGCAGGGACAGGGCCTTCACTTCCGTCTCCGTGCGCCCTTCGGCCTCGTAGGGCGCGCCGGAAATGAGGGCCAGCGTGGTGAGCACGCAGGTCTGTCCGGGGCCGACGCGGTAGAGCAAAATCTCGCGCCCCGATTCACCGGTCATGCTCACGCGCACCGCGCCGTCCAGGACGATGAGATATTGCGAACAGGCCTCGCCGGGGCGGAACAGCGTCGCGCCGGCGGGCACGGTCACCACGCGCGCCTCGCGCGCCAGCCGGGCGCGGGCATGATCGTCCATATCCCCCAGCAGCGTTCGCAGGGGCGGGCAGGCGGTGGTGATGTCGTGCATGTCGAGAGGCATGGTTTCGTTCCACGTCAGGGGCAGGGGGCGGGATTGAAGTCGGGGCGGCGCAGGGGGCAGCGTTTGCCATTGTCGCAGCGCCGGCAGCGGATGTGGGCCAGGGCGTGGCAGATGGCTTCCGTCGGGCGGTTGAACAGGCGGATGCCTTTCCGGCCGTCGTCGGAAACCAGCCCGGCGCGGCGCAGGGCATGCTCCACGTGGTGGTTGGCCCGCGCGATGGAAAAGCGAATCCCTTGCGCGCGCAGCCGCTCCACCAGCTCGGCCAGCGCGTCGATGCCGGAGAAATCCACGATGTTGACGGCGGAAAAGTCGAGAATGACGCAGCAGGCTTCGGGAAATTCGGCCAGCAGTTGCAGCAGGCGGTTCTCGAAGTGTCCGGCGTTGGCGAAATAGAGCAGCATGTATTGGCGCACCAGCAGGATCTTCGGGCAGCGGGGGCGGTGGGGGTGCAGGTGGGCGTCGCCCAGCCGCCCGTCCTCCAGCCGCACCAGCAGCGAGACGCGCGGGCGCATGGTGCGGTAGATGAACAGCGCCACGGACAGCAGGATGCCGCCGAAGATGCCCACCTCCAGGCGCGGGGCGGCGATGAGCGTGAGCAGGAAGGTGGCGATGGCGACGATGCCGTCGTGGCGCTGCACGCGCCAGGCGCGGATGACGGGCCTGACGTGGAACAGCCCGGCGACGGCGATGATGATGACGGCGGCCAGCGTGGCCTGCGGCAGGGGCCTCAGGAGCGGGGTGAGGAACAGCAGCGTGGCGGCCACCACGGCGCTGGCGACGACGGCTGCGAAGGGCGTGCGGGCGCCGTTGTCCAGATTCACCGCCGAGCGCGAGAACGAGCCGGCCACGGGCCAGGCGCCGGAAAAGGCGGCGGCGAGGTTGGCCGCGCCCTGGTCGAACAGCTCCTG
>JALVFB010000066.1 GCA_027030295.1 Hyphomicrobiales bacterium | reverse complement strand
CCGGGGAACGGTTATAAGATACGCCAGCCATCAATGATGACAGAATCAGGCGGGGAGTGTCTGCGTGCCAGTCAGGGAGGAAAAAACGGAAGGCGTGGCAAGGGGGCGGAAGGCCGGCGCCTTCTCGCGCCTTGCCGTCCTGCTGGTCGCCTCCCTGGTTGCCTGGGTGGGCGATACGCCGTCGGCGCAAGCCCTCCTCAAGGACATGCCGGATTTTTACCTCAAGAAGCCCTCGGAAGATGTGCCGGTGGACGTGCTGGCCGAAACCATCATCTATGATGAAAAAACCAAGACCGGCACCGCCTTGGGACATGTGCAGGTGAAATGGGGGCCATATCTGCTGCTCGCCCGCAAGGTCGTTTATCACTTGCGCACCAGGCGCTTCGAGGCGGAAGGAGAGGTTTACATCCGCGAGCCGAAGGGCAACGTTCTGCTGGCGGATTATGGGGAGATAGACAAGTGGTTGCGGGATGGTTTCGCCCGCCATTTGCGGCTGCTCATGACCAATGGCGCCACCCTGCGTTCGCGCTATGCCGTGCGCAAGGAAGGCAACATCACCATCTACACCGATAATGCCTACACCGCTTGCAAGAAGTGCAAGCTGCCTTCCGGCGTTCCCTTCTGGGAGCTGCGCTCCACGCGCGCGGTGCATGATCAGGCGAAGGGGCGCATCTATCATCGCAACATGACCTTCAACCTGATGGGCACCCCCATCTTCTGGCTGCCCTGGTTCAGCCATCCCGACCCCGACCATCCGCGTTCTTCCGGCTTCCTCAGCCCGGAATACGGCACGAATCCGGAACTGGGCTTCGGCATAACCGTGCCCTATTTCATCAACCTCGACCCCAGCTACGACATCACCCTGAAGCCCACCTTCTATACGCGCCAGGGCGTGCTGGGCCGCGCCCTGTGGCGTCACAATGTCGGCCCGGGCACCTACACCATCGATGCCGGCGGCATATATCAGCTCGAGCCGGACATGTTTTCCGGAGTGGAGAAGCGCCGCTTGCGCTGGCATGTGAAAGGGAAGGGGGAGTTCCGGATCAACCGTCGCTGGAAATGGGGGTTCGCCGGCGCCATGCAGAGCGACCGCGAGATGATGCGGCGCTATGGCATCGACAGCGCGGACAAGATCCACTCCCGTCTGTGGCTGGAGGGGCTGAACGGGCGGAATTATTTCTATTCCGAAGCCGGCTACATGGACGGTCTGAGGGAGCAAGAGGAAAACCGTGGCGATCTGGCCCTGCTGCCCTGGTTGTATCAGGAATACACCTTCGCGCCGCCGATCATGGGGGGCGTGCTGTCTCTCGATTCCACGGTGCGCAGTATCATGCAAAGAGAGGCGCATACGCCGTTCGGCTCCGTGCATGTTCCCAGGTATCAGTCTCTCCTGGCCACCCGGCTGCAATGGCGGCGGGAATGGATAACCGACGCGGGCGTGCAGGTTCAGCCCTTCATGAGCCTGCGCAATGAACTGCGCTATGTGAAAGAGTTGCCGGATCCCTCCAGCCCGGGCGGGGTGCGGAATAATGCCGTGTCCGTGCGCGCGTTCCCCGCCGCCGGCCTCGATGTTCGCATGCCGTTTCTCGGCGGCATGGACGGCGGGCATCAGGTGCTCACCCCCGTGGCGCAGCTCATTGCCGCGCCCGGAGAATACGGGCGCAACAAGGTCGGCAACGAGGATTCGTCAAGCCCCACCTATTCCGCGACCACTCTCTTTCTGGAGGACCGCTATCCCGGCTGGGATCGCTTCGAGGGTGGCGTACGCCTCAACGCGGGGATATTGTATGGCGCCTATTGGAACAATGGCGCCTTCCTGCATGCCTCCCTCGGGCAGACCTATCACCTGATCGGGCGCAACAGCTTTGCCGGAACGAACATCGGCCTGCAGCGCAAGCGGGCCGACCTGGTCGGCAGCCTGGCCTTGTCCGTGCCCGATATGGTGACACTCAGTTGGCAGGGGCGTTTTGACGCGCGCACCCTCCGTCCACGTGACCAGCAGGCGCAACTCCGGCTGAACCTCGAGTCTCTGACGGCGGACATTAATTATGTGCGCCTGATGGAAGATCAGGAGAATGGAAGAAACGAGTTCGACCAGCGCTATTCCACCGCGCTGACCTGGAAATTTGAAAGCGGGTTCAAGATCTTCGGGGGATGGAGCTACAGTCTGCGAGACAAGCACCTGATCAGCCGGTATCTTGGCGTTGGCTATGATTGTGATTGCGCCCAAATTTCCCTGCGGGTCTTGGAAAGCTATACCGGCAAGGTGGATTCAAAATTCGACCGCACTTTTTCGCTGTATATCAATCTGTATACGCTGGGCAGCCTCGGTCAGTTGATATACAAGCCCAGCGAATGGGAGTGAGACGCATGGTCAGTCTTCTCGCACCCTGCCGGCGCCATTGGAGCGCACGTGGACATGGATGAGGGCATTTCAACCATGCGCGGCATCATGCGCGTGATGCTCCTGTGCGCGCTATTCGTTTCGGGCGGCGCCATGCCGGCATACGCCATCAAGGTGCTCGTACTGGTGAACGACACGCCCATTACCGATTTTGACGTGACCCAGCGCATGCGGCTGAACAAGGTGTTGGGCGTGCGTCTGCCCCCGAAACAGGCCCGCAAGCAGGCCCTGGAGCGCCTGGTGGACGAAGCGGTGCTCAAGGCCGCGGCCCGCAGCAAGGGGATTGCGCTGGAAGAGACACAGGTGGAGGCCGCGCTCCGCCGCATGGCGCGGGGCATGGGGGGGATGGAAAAGCTGCGCGCCGCCTTGCGCCGGCAGGGGCTGAAGCTGGATCATGTGCGCGACTATATACGTTCGCAGCTGCTGTTTCAGGCAATGGCCATCCGCTCTGGGCGCAGGATTTCCGCCAAGGTCACCGACGAAGAGGTCGAACGGCGCCTGCGCAAGATCCTGTCCGACCCCCGCCTGCGTGGCGTCACCATCTGGAAATTGCGGCAGGTGATGTTGCCGGTGGATGATGCGGCGCCGGTCATGCGCCAGCAGCTCTTCATGGCCCGCGCCGTGGAGGCGCAGCAGATCATGCGCGATTACCGCGGTTGCAAGACGCTGCGCAAGGCCACGAAGGATATCTTCAACGTGCAGGTGTCGGGCATCATCCAGGCCGATCCGCGCAAGCTGCCGCCTCCCATCCGCAAGGCCATCTCCCGCGCCGGCACGCGCCGCCTCGTCGGCCCCATTCGCACGCCGAAGGGTGTCCAGCTTCTGGCCTTTTGCGGCAAGCAGACCCTGAAGCCGAAGATTCCGGACAAGGCGAAATTGCGCCAGCAACTGCGCAATGTCATACGGCAGGAAAAGATGGCCCGCACCATCCGCGGCTTCATGAAGACCCTGCGCCACAAGGTCATCATCGACTGGCGCACGAAGCGCTCCTGAACCCGGGTGGTCGGGCGGCTCAGCCGTCGTCCATTTTCAATGCCTTGATGAAGGCGTCCTGCGGGATGTTCACCTTGCCGAACTGCCTCAGCTTCTTCTTGCCTTCCTTCTGCTTTTCCAGCAGCTTGCGTTTGCGGGTCACGTCGCCGCCGTAGCATTTCGCCGTCACATCCTTGCGCAGGGCGCCGATGGTTTCGCGCGCGATGATCTTGCCGCCGATGGCCGCCTGAATGGGAATCTTGAACAGGTGGCGCGGGATGAGCGTCTTGAGCTTCTCGCACATGGCGCGCCCGCGCTGCTGCGCCCGGTCGCGGTGCACGATGACCGAAAGCGCGTCCACCGGCTCGCCGTTGACCAGGATCTGCATCTTGACGAGATCGCCCGCGCGGTAGCCGATCTGCTCGTAATCGAAGCTGGCGTAACCGCGGGTGACGGACTTCAGCCGGTCGTAGAAGTCGAACACCACCTCGTTCAGCGGCAGTTCATAGACCACCATGGCGCGGCTGCCGACATAGGTCAGATCCCGCTGGATGCCGCGCCGGTCCTGGCACAGCTTCAGCACGTCTCCCAGATACTCGTCCGGCACCAGGATGGTGGCCTTTATCCACGGCTCCTCGATGTGATCGATCTTCTGCGGTTCGGGCATGTCGGCGGGGTTGTGCAGCTCGATCATCTCGCCGTCGGTCAGGTGCACGTGATAGACCACCGAGGGTGCGGTGGTGATGATCTCGATGCCGAACTCGCGCTCGATGCGCTCGCGGATGATCTCCAGGTGCAGCAGGCCGAGGAAACCGCAGCGGAAGCCAAAGCCCAGCGCGGCGGAGGTTTCCATCTCGAACTCGAAGCTGGCGTCGTTCAGCCTGAGCTTGGCCATGGCCTCGCGCAGGTCCTCGAACTCCGCCGAATCGACGGGAAAGAACCCGGCGAACACCACCGGCTGCGCCGGCTTGAAGCCGGGCAGGGGGGCTTCGGTGGGGTTTTTCGCATCGGTGATGGTATCGCCCACCCGGGTGTCCGCCACCTCCTTGATGGAGGCGGTGAGAAAGCCGATCTCGCCGGGCCCCAGCGCGTCCACCATCTCCTTCTTCGG
>JALVFB010000065.1 GCA_027030295.1 Hyphomicrobiales bacterium | reverse complement strand
CCCTTGTTTTCATAATTTGGGGGCCCAAGTGGGGGCGCGGGGTGGTGGGTGGTTCTTTATGCATATTGGTATCAGTAGCGATACCAGTCCGGCTTGTAGGGGCCTTCCACCGGCACGCCGATATATTCCGCCTGCTCCGGCGTGAGCCTGGTGAGCTTCGCGCCCAGCTTCGGCAGGTGCAGGCGAGCCACCTTCTCGTCCAGGTGCTTGGGCAGGATATAGACCTTGTTCTCGTATTTCTCGTTGTGTTTCCACAGCTCGATCTGCGCCAGCGTCTGGTTGGTGAAGCTGGCGGACATGACGAAGCTCGGGTGCCCCGTGGCGTTGCCCAGGTTCACCAGGCGGCCTTCGGAGAGCAGCACAATGCGCTTGCCGTCGGGAAACTCGATCAGGTCCACCTGTGGCTTGACGTTGATCCACTTGAAGTTCCGCAAGCTGGCGACGTCGATCTCGTTGTCGAAGTGGCCGATGTTGCACAGAATCGCCATGTGCTTCATCTTGCGGATGTGATCCAGCGTCACCACGTCCTTGTTGCCGGTGGCGGTGACCACGATGTCGGCGTCCTGGATGCGGTCTTCCAGCGTCACCACCTCGAAGCCGTCCATGCACGCCTGCAACGCGCAGATGGGATCGACTTCCGTCACCATCACCCGCGCGCCGTTGCCGGCCAGCGACTGCGCGGAACCCTTGCCCACGTCGCCATAGCCGCAGACGATGGCCACCTTGCCGGCGATCATCACGTCGGTGCCGCGGCGGATGCCGTCCACCAGCGATTCGCGGCAGCCATACTTGTTGTCGAACTTCGACTTGGTGACGGAGTCGTTCACGTTGATGGCCGGAAACGGCAGCTCGCCCTTTTTCTCCCGCTCATAGAGGCGGTGCACGCCGGTGGTCGTCTCCTCCGACACGCCGCGGATGTTCGCCCGCACCTTCGAATACCAGCCGGGGTTCTTGTCAAGCCGCCGGCGGATGGTGGCGAAGAGATATTCCTCTTCCTCGTTCTGCGGGTTTTCGATGACGGACGGATCTTCCTCCGCCTTCGCTCCCAGCAGCACCAGCAGGGTGGCGTCGCCGCCGTCGTCGAGGATCATGTTGGCCGTTTCGCCATCGCCCCAGTCGAGGATGCGATCGACGTAGTCCCAGTATTCCTCCAGCGTTTCGCCTTTCTTGGCGAACACCGGAATGCCCTTCGAGGCGATATAGGCGGCGGCGTGATCCTGCGTGGAGAAGATGTTGCACGAAGCCCAGCGCACTTCCGCGCCCAGCGCCGTGAGCGTGTCGATGAGCACGGCGGTCTGGATGGTCATGTGCAGGCAGCCGGCGATGCGGGCGCCCTTCAGCGGCTGTTCGGGGCCGAATTCCTCGCGGCAGGCCATCAGGCCGGGCATTTCCACCTCGGCCATTTCCACTTCCTTGCGCCCCCAGTCGGCCAGCGAGATGTCGGCCACCACATAATCCTGCTTGTCGCTCATGAGAGTCTCTCTTCTGCTGCTGGATGATCCTGTTCGCCCGCCTGTCCCGTCATGCCGGCGCAAGCCGGCATCTCGTGCGGCGACCACATGAGTCCGTGGTCCGAGATCCCGGCTTCCGCCGGGATGACGAGAAAATCCACACGGAGTGAGGACTTGTGTCGGGCATCGCTATAGCAGCGGCCACGGCGCGGGGCAAGGAGATATAAAGAAATCCTTATGTCTGCCATGGTTGCGCCGCCGCCTTCCCTGATGCAATCTCGGCCGCAACGAACGGAACAGGCAATGGAGCGATAATGCCCATGAAGGAACAGGAACTCACCCCGCGCCAGATCGTGGCCGAGCTGGACAGGCACATCGTCGGCCAGCGGGAAGCCAAGAAGGCCGTGGCCATCGCGCTCAGGAACCGCTGGCGGCGCAAGCAGCTGCCGGAGGGTCTGCGCGAGGAGGTGATGCCGAAGAATATCCTCATGATCGGCCCCACGGGCGTCGGCAAGACGGAGATCGCCCGCCGCCTGGCGAAACTGGCCAACGCGCCGTTCATCAAGGTGGAGGCCACGCGCTTCACCGAAGTGGGCTACGTGGGCCGCGACGTGGAGCAGATCGTCCGCGACCTGATGGAGGCGGGCATCCTGCTGGTGAAGGAGATGCGCCGCAGGGAGGTGGAGCCGAAGGCGCGCGCCGCGGCCGAGATGCGGGTGGTGGAGGCGCTGGTGGGCCATGGCTCCTCGGACGCCACGAAACAGGCGTTTCTGGAGAAGCTGCGCGCCGGCGAACTGGATGAGAAGGAGGTGGACATCGAGCTGGCCGACACTTCCGGCGCGTCGTTTCCGATGTTCGACGTGCCCGGTCAGCCGGGCGCCTCGGTGGGCATGATCAATCTCTCCGAGATGCTGGGCAAGGCCTTCGGCCCGCGCCTGAAGAAGAAACGGATGAAGGTGAAGGACGCTTTCGAGCCGCTGATGGCCGAGGAGAGCGACAGGCTCATCGACGAGGAGGCCATCGTGAACGAAGCCCGGCACCTGGTGGAAAACGCCGGCATCGTGTTCCTCGACGAGATCGACAAGATCTGCGCGCGCGCCGAAGCGGGCGTGCGCGGCGGCGACGTTTCGCGCGAGGGCGTGCAGCGCGATCTGTTGCCGCTGATCGAGGGCACGACGGTGAGCACGCGCCACGGCGCGGTGAAGACCGACCACATCCTGTTCATCGCCTCCGGCGCCTTTCACGTGGCGCGCCCCTCCGACCTGTTGCCGGAGCTTCAGGGGCGGCTGCCCATCCGCGTGGAGCTGAAGGCGCTCACTGAAGCCGATTTCAAGCGCATCCTGACCGAACCGGAGGCCTCGCTTGTGAAGCAATACGTGGCGCTGATGGAAACCGAAGGGGTGAGGCTCGAGTTCACCGAGGACGGCATCGAGGCCATTGCGCGCATCGCCGCGGACATCAACGAGCACGTGGAGAACATCGGCGCCAGGCGCCTGCACACGGTGATGGAGCGGGTGCTGGAGGAGATCAGCTTCGAGGCGCCGGAGGCGGCGGGCGCCACCATCACGGTGAACGCGCGATACGTGGAGGAGCGCATCGGCGACATGGCGCGCGATGCGGATTTGAGCCGTTACATTTTGTGACCACCATCCGACCGGGGGAGGACATGATCAGGGCATTCCTGCAAGGACTTGGGCCGGGAAGCGTGCTGCGGCGGTTTCCCGTGCCGTCGTGGGTGGCGCTGCTGGGCGCGGCCTACGCGGGGGTGATGACGCCGCGCATTCAGGAGCTGGGAGACTGGTTCCTGTGGCCGGGGGTGGCTTTCCTGGCGGCGTTGGCGGCGCAGTTGTGGGTGCAGACGCAATTCGGCGACGCGCAAGAGGAAGGGCGCGCCGGCGGGCGTCCGCCGCATGTCGCGGCGGCAGTGGCGGTGCTGGCCGTCATCGTATTGGCAGGCGTGCAGAAACTGTCCGCGGAAGGAGCGCGCTGGCCCTACCTGTTGCACCCTTACGATGCCTGGTTCCTGCTTGGCGCATTGGTCGTGCTGCTGCCCGTCGTTCCGCTGCTGGGGCGGCGGTTTTCCATCGAGGCCCAGTGGCGGTTCGGGCTGAACGTGCTGCTGGCATGGCTGGCGTTCGCCGCCGGACTGGCCGTCATGAACATCGGATTGCTGCTGGCGGGCAGCTCGCTGTGGTTCCTGCTGGGACGATCGGCCGTTGGGCTTCTGAATCTGGGAGAAAGATTGCTTTTCATGCTGCCGGGGGTCGCCGCGCTCCTGTTCCTTGGCGTGCTGCCGGACAGGGCACACGCCCCTGACGAAACGGAGGTTCAACGTGGCGCGGCGCGGCTGGTGCAATTCCTGACCTGGGTGGCCGTTCCGCTATTGGTGCTGCATGGCGCCATTCTGAACATCTATGCGGTGAAAATCCTGCTGCATTGGGAGCTGCCGCGCGGCGGCGTCGGCTGGATGGTGGGCACTCTCGCCTTCTTCGGCACCATCGTGTGGCTGCTGGCCCAGGCGCCGGTGCTGCGCGGGCAAGGCGGGCGGCTGCTCACGTGGTTCGTGCATCGCTGGTGGTGGCTGCTGGCGGCGCCCTTCGCGCTGCTGCTCATCGGCGTGTGGCGGCGCATCGCCGATTATGGCGTCACGCCGCCGCGCTACCTGCTGGCGGAAATGGCCATCTGGATGGCGTTCGCGCTGGCGCTGTGGCTGTGGCGTGGGGCGCGGGCCAGCAACAGGATGTTGACCGTGCTGGCGGGTGTGCTGTTGCTGTTCGGGGCGCTGGCCGGGCCGTATTCCGCACGCAACATGAGCGTGCGCAGCCAGTTGGCGAACCTGCACGCGATGCTGGCGGACAAGGGCGTGCTGGATGCGCAAGGGACGATCGCAAAACCAGTGCCCGCCGGAACATGGACAAAGGCCGAAAAACGTCGCGTGCGATCCATCGTTGAAACGATGGGGGCCCTTGCGGCGGAAGAAAGGTTGCTTGCTATGGTGCGTCCGCCATTACGCGACACATTGCGCCGACAGCTGGACAAGGCGGCCTC
>JALVFB010000064.1 GCA_027030295.1 Hyphomicrobiales bacterium | reverse complement strand
AGAGAAACCACTCGTGCCGCCGCAACAGGCGGCCCAGCGTCGTCTTGCCGACGCCTGACATGCCGAACAGGGTGACCGCCTTCATCGGCCATTCGAGGTATTCGGCGCCGGACGAAAAGCGCATGAGGCTGGCTCCGGGTCAGGAAAAGGCCACATTTACCGGAAATCTGCATAACCCAGCCGCCGCCGTTCCACAAGGCAGGCGGGCACTTGCGGAACAACACGGCAATCCCTATACAGCGGGCCAGAACGAACGCTCGCGGAAAGGGACGGGAGAAGCCTGCACATGACGCCGAACATCGAGCTGGATGACGACTATCGTCCGAGCGAGGACGAGCCTTTCATGAACGAGAGGCAGCGCGAGTATTTTCGCCGCAAGCTGCTGAAGTGGAAGGAAGAGATCCTGAAGGAGATGCGCGAGACGCTGGAAAACCTTCAGGAGAACAACGAGCCGCTTACCGATATCGCCGATCGCGCCTCGACCGAGACCGACCGGGCGCTGGAGCTGCGCACGCGTGATCGTCAACGTAAATTGATCGCCAAGATCGACGCGGCCTTGCGGCGCATCGAAACCGGCGAATACGGCTATTGCGAGGAAACCGGCGAGCCCATTTCGCTGAAAAGGCTGGAGGCGCGGCCCATCGCCACCCTTTCCATCGAGGCGCAGGAACGCCACGAGCGCATGGAAAGGGTCTATCGCGACGACTGATCGAGCCTGTATGCAGGTTCATCCCTGAGGATGGTTCATTCCGCCTTGCCGGGTGGTGGGCTCGGCTGCGGCGGGGCCGGGCGGGCCGCTCCCGGCGGAGGCGCCGCCGGCGCGGAACCGGGCGGCGGCGCGGGCCTGGCGGCGGGCGCCTGCTGAGCGTTCGGCGCCGGGGGCGTTGCGGCCGGTTGTTGCCGCGCCGCAGGCGCCGCGGGTATCGGCCCGGCGGCTGGCGGGTGTGGACCGGGGGCGGCGGGCGGCGCCACGGCGGGGCCGTGGGGCGGGTGGTGAGGCATGCCCGCGCGGCGGATGTCCGCCTCCACCAGGAAGCCGCCTTCGCCGGCGATGCAGATGAGGTGTTCGTGTTTGTCGCGACGAATGAGCAACAGTTCGGCGTCGTCACCGATGTGAATGCGCTCCAGCACGCCCAGGCGCTTGCCTTCGGTCTGGCGCTGGCGCATCCACAGCCTGAGCGCGATCAACAGCACGATGATGAGCGCCAGAACGACCGCGACGCCGATAATCAGTCCCAGCCACCGATCCATGTCCGCCCCCAGATTTCCCCTCTATACTTGTTGGCAGAGTAGGGCAAATGGCGGCGGTTGTAAAATTTTGACCATTTCGCCGGCATGCTGTGCGGGGGGCGCATGCGCGGCGCGGGCGTTTATAATGCCTTTCATGGAGCGATTCGCGATGTCTTGCAGGCAAAGCACACGGGGGCGGACATGATTCAGGGCATGCTATCGGCGCGTGATGGAAACGGGGCGGACGTTACCCCCGCCCGGCAACGCAACGTGCTGGCCATCCTGCTGGCCGTGGGCGGGTTCATCAGCGCCGGTTTCGGCGTTCTGGGCATGTCGGGCCTGCTGCCGCCGCTGGCGCCGGACGAGGCGTCGGGGCTGCTGATGCTGGCCGGGCTGGTGCTGGGCCTGATGGCGGTGGGCGTGGCCACCGAACAGGTGCGGTTTCGCGGCGCGGACGAGGCGGCGGTGCTGGCCGCGTCGTGGGAAGCGCTGCCGGCGGCGATGGTGGTGGTGCGGCGCAACGGGCGGCCGCTGCTGGCCAACGGTGCCTATCGCGCGCTGATGCGGCGCCTGGGGCGGCGGCGGCTGGTGGCGCCGGAGCATCTGTTCGCCGGTCTGCCGGAGGTTTCCACGCGGCTGTATCGCATGCAGCAGCGGCTGGCGACGAAGGGCGGCACGGTGCGCGAGGATATTCGCGTGACCACCAATGCTCCCGGAGAGGGGGAGGAACGCTGGCTGCGCATCCGGGCGCGGGTGTTCGATTGCGAGGGAAAGCCATGTGAGCTGTGGCAGATCGCCGATATTTCGGAAGATCGGCGTCGGGAGACGCAAGCGCTGCGGCGGCTGCAGGAAAGCGTGGCGGCGCTGGACGATCTGCCGGCCGGGGTGATGATCAGCCGCGCGGATGGGCGGGTGGTGCATCTGAACGCCACGCTGGCGCGCTGGATTGGCGTGGATCCGGCGGACGTCCAGCAGGCCGGGTTGCGGCGAGAGGACGTGTTGCCGGCAGAACTCGTGGCGCGGCTGGCGGCGCTGGATGACGGCGATGGCGCGGCGGCGGTGCAGGAAACGCAAACGGTGATGCATGACGCCGCCACCGGTTCGACGCGGCGGGTGCGGGTGGTGCACAGGGCGCTGCCGGGTGGCGACGGCATGGCGCAGACGCTGCTTCTGCCCATGCGCCAGGAAAGGGATGCGCTATTCGAGCAGGTGGAGCGTTTCATCCTGCAGGCCCCTGCCGGCATGATGCTGGCCGACGAGCAGGGGCGCATCACGCTGGTGAACGCGGCGCTGGCGCAGGCCGCCGGCAAGCGGCTGGCGGTGGGTGGCGAACTGTGCGACCTGGTGGCCCCACAGGATCGCAAGCGGCTGCGGGCGGCGTTCGATGCCGTGGTTGGTGGCGAACGCGAACGCATGCAGCTCGATGTCTATCTGTTCGAGGGCGAGGACACGCGCGCGCAGGTGACACTGGCGCCCGCGCCGGGCGGCGGGGTGGTGGCCCATGTCATCGACACCACGCTGAAGCAGACGCTGATGGAGCAGATCGAGCATGGCCAGATCATGCAGCAGATCGGCATCATGGCGGCGCAACTGGCCCATGACTTCAACAATCTGCTGACGCCGGTGATGGGGTCGGCCGATATTCTGTTGCAGCGGTTGCGGGTGACGGATCCCACCTACGAACTGGTGCACAAGATAAAGAGCCACACCTGGGAAGCGGCGAAAATCGTCGAACAGCTGCTGGCCTTCTCGCGGCGGCAGACCATGCAGCCGCAGGTGCTGATGGTGAACGACTGGCTGATCCGCGAGGCCCGGCTGCTGCGCTCCATCCTGAAAAAGGGCAACACCCGGCTGGAGACAGACTATGGCGCCGACTGGCTGGTGAAGGTGGATCCGCGCAAGCTGGACCGGGTGATCGTGAACCTGGTGCGCAACGCCGAGGACGCCATGCCGGAAGGCGGCGGGCGCATCACCATCCGCACGCGCAACGTGCCGGCGGCGGCGCTGCAGGGGCGGCTGGCGGAGGTGATGACGGTGGGCGACTATGTGCTCATCGAAGTGGAAGACACCGGCCAGGGCATTCCTCCGGAAGTGATGGAGAAGATCTTCGAGCCGTTCTACACCACCAAGCCCATGGGCAAGGGCACGGGCCTGGGGCTGGCGACGGTCTATGGCATCGTCAAGCAGTCCGGCGGCTATGTGTTCTGCGACAGCGAGGTGGGCAAGGGCACCACCTTCCGCATCTATCTGCCGCGTTACGTGGAGACGGAGGAAGAGCGTCGCAAGCGGCAGGAGGAAGAGAAAAGCAAAAGCGAACGCAAGGCGCGGGATCTCACCGGCAGCGGCATCATCCTGCTGGCGGAGGACGAGGATTCGGTGCGCGAGTTCGCCGTGCAGGCGCTGAAAATGCGCGGATACACGGTGGTGGACGCGCCCAGCGCCGAGTTGGCGCTGGATTTGGCGGAAGAGCGGCTGGCCAGCGGCGGCAACTTCGATCTCATCGTCTCCGACGTGGTGATGCCCGGGATGGACGGACCGAGCATGGTGCGGCGGCTGCGCGAGATGGGGGTGAAGGCGCCGGTGGTGTTCATGTCCGGTCACGCGGAGGACAGCTTCGAGCAGAACCTGGACGACGATCTGCCGTTCGTCTTTCTCACCAAGCCCTTCGATTTGCGCACCATCGCCGAGGCGGTGAAGGAGGCCTTCGCCGGCGGCGGCGCGCGGCGGGGACGGAACGCCACCCAGGCCGAAGGGTGAAATGCGTTCAGGGCCTCATACCATTCTGCGCAAAGGTTGACCGGTGAAACCGCCCTGCGTCCCCGTTTTTCCCGTCACCCCGGCGAAAGCCGGGGTCTCGTGCCGCAACCTCATGCGCTTGCAGCTCGAGATTCCGGCTTTCGCCGGAATGACGTATTGAATTCGAGAGGGGCGCGGAGCGGTTTCACCGGTCAACCTTTGCGCAGATTGGCAACACAATCGTCGATTGTCGTGGAATGCCTTGCTCTATTAATGGTTGATTAATCTTTGCCCGCCATGATAACCATGGTTGCAGGTTGGCGAATCGATTCCCACGAAGGGAATGCCGACACCGAGAGAATGCACCGGGCATTTTTTCTTGGCTGAAAATGCAACCTGTGATATGTTGTAGAAAACAGAATATACCAGGGGTAGAGGGGTATGAAGGGGAAACAGGTGGCAGCGGCGGTGCTGGCGGTGTGGCTGGCCGGATGCGCGATACAACCCCAGGCGCTGACTTCCGAGGAGATGGTTTCGTTC
>JALVFB010000063.1 GCA_027030295.1 Hyphomicrobiales bacterium | reverse complement strand
CGTCCGCCAGCCGCAGCCTTACGTGCGCGAATTCGGGCTTCGCCAGCCGCCCGCGGGCAACCGCCAGCATGGCGTGCGAACTGTCGATGCCGATGGCCTCCTCCGCCCGCGGGGCGAACAGCTCCAGCATGCGCCCCGTGCCGGTGCCGATGTCCAGAAACAGGCGAAATGGCCCCGGCCCGGCCAGCGCCCGCATGGCCTCCTCCACCGCATCCTCCGCCACGTGCAGGGAGCGGATGCGATCCCATTCCCCGGCAACGGCGGCGAAATAGGCCGCGGCCTTCTCCCGACGCCGCTGCAAGATGGCATTTACCTTTCGCAAATCGGCGGCAAATGTTTCGTCATGCTCGTCCAGACGGTTGGCAAGGAAGCGCGCCAGTTCGCTTGCCGCGCCGTCCTCGCGCAGACGGAAAATCACCCAGCTGCCTTCGCGGTGGCGCTCCAGCAGGCCGGCTTCCGTCAGCAGCTTGAGATGGCGGGAAAGCCGGGGCTGGCTCTGCTCCAGAATGTGCGTCAGCTCGGTGACGTTGAACTCGCCACGGGAAAGAATGAACAGCAGGCGCAGGCGGGTGATTTCGGCCGTCGCCTTCAGGGCGCTCAGCATTTCCCGCATGCCCATGCCGGCCGCCGGATGATCCGGATTCGACGAGGGGATGCCGGCGGGAGGACGGGGCGGAGAATTACTGGCGCTTTTCGACATGCGAAATCTCTTGCCACAGGGGCAGGATTTGCGCAAATTGACGCTGGCGGGAGGGGGCATCGTGCAGGCCATGCGCCGGTGGGGTGCGGTGCAATGTCAGGAGATGTTTTCATGTGGTATTACGGCCAGAGTTCTTTTCCGAATCGCAGGACGATCATTGCCGGATGCGTGGCCGGGCTGGGGCTGGCCGCTTTCCCTTCCCTGGCGATGGCCGACAAACGGGCCGAGGAATATGCGGTGAAACTGGGGCGCAAGGTGCTGGAACTTGCGCGTTCCGGGGCCAGCGACAAGGTGCTGAAAAGGAAATTTCTCGCCTTGCTGACGCGCAACGCGAACATCCGGGCGGTGGCGCGGTTCGCGCTTGGCAAATACCGGCGCCGCATGCCGGCCAACCTGATGCCGGAGTATTATCGGCTGGTGCTGGATTATATCGCCGGCATGTTCGTCTATTATCGCAAGGATCTGGCGGCACAGGACATTCGCGCGCTCAAGTCGCGCAAGCGTGGCCCCTGGACGACGGTGGAGACGCAGCTGGTGTTCCCCGGCGGCAAGACCACAAAGGCGTTGTGGCGCATCTACACCGGTGGCGGGCCGCTGCGGGTGGGGGATCTGAACATCAAGGGCATCTGGCTGTCGCTTCGCATGCGCGACAAGTTTGTCTCCATCCTGAACGAATCGAAGGGAGATTTTGCCGCGCTGATGCAATACTTGCGCGAGAACGCGGCATGATGCCGCCTGATTCACCGGGCATTAAGGAAAACGCAAGGTTGATCTGGCAGCAGGAAGCAGAAGCTGGGAGCTGAACGCGAGGAGCGATTCTGGCGATGAGGATCGGACGGACGGGATTGCATGCCGGCGTGATGATGCTGGCCGGTGGTCTTTGGGCGGGCACGATCGGCGTATCCGCGCCGGCGGCGGCGGGCGGCGCGAAGGCGGCCACGCCGCTGCACCCGACGGTGAAATACATGCAGGCCACGGCGGCGGAGCTGATGCGGGTGCAGAACAGGCCGTCGGTGCGCCGGTTCGCCGATGTCATTCGGCGGCGGGCGGATGTGCACGCCATCGCCATGTATTCGCTGGGGCGCTACAAGGCGCAATTGCCCGGAAGGAAGAAGGCGCTCTACGTGAAGGGCGTGCGCCAGTTCATGGCGCGCTATTTCGCCGATCAGGCCCGCAAGTATCACGTGAAGAAGGCGGTCATAGAACAGACGCCGCGCAAGGATGGCGACAACTGGCTGGTGCGCTCGAAGGTGACGCTGGATTCCGGCCAGAGCTATGTGGTCACCTGGAAGCTGCACCGCACGCGCTTCGGCTGGCGGGTGGTGGACGTGAAGGTGATGGGCTTTTCGCTCAGCTTCCTGCAGCGCGGGCTGTTCTACAGGTTCCTGCAGAAGAAGAACGGCGACGTGGGGGCGCTGGTGATGGCGCTGAACCGCTGATGCGCGGGTGAGGACGGCGCATGGCCGGCGATGACCAGGTGCGCGAAGGCGAGATCACCCTGCCGTTCGATCCGGGAGCGGCGACGGACGGGCCGCGGTGCGTGTTCATCGGCCATGTGCAAAGCCCGTGGAAGAGCCGTGCGGAGTGTCCGCGCAATATTTCGCAGGCGCGGGGACGCATGGAGCGCGAGGGGCTGACGGCGGCTCTGCACATTCGGGAGCCATACCGGCCCGGCCTGCGGGAGCTTGCGCAATTTCGGCATGTCATCGTGCTCTACTGGATGCACGAGGCGGCGCGCCACATCATCGTGCAGCGGCCACGCCACATGCCGGGGGCGCGCGGAGTGTTCAGCCTGCGCTCGCCGGTGCGGCCCAACCCCATCGCCCTGTCCACGGTGCGGGTGCTGGAGATCGACGAGGCGGCCGGCGTCATCGGCATCGACGCCATCGACTGCCTCGACGGCACGCCGCTGATCGACGTGCGCCCGTGGAATCCCGAAATCGACATGCCGCCGGGCTGGCGCTCCGGGGAGGAGTGATGCCAAGATGCCAAGATGCATGAAGAGCCACCCACCACCCCGCGCCCCCACTTGGGCCCCCAAATCATGAAAAACAAGGGCCTGAGGGGCGCGGGGCGGTTTCACAGGTCAACCTTTGCGCAGCTTGGTATGATGGCCTCTTCTCCACATGGGGCGGGTTGTCGCAGGCCGCATGATGTGGCACCTTCGGCCGTGGATCGTTTGCACCCTTCCAGCCGAGGATGGCGATGACGGTTATCCGTTTTCCCGGTGGCAAAAGGCGCAAGATGGCCGCGCGCGAGCGGCGGGAAAGCGTGCCGGCGGAGCTGGTGCCGCTTACGGAGCGCCGGCCGCGGCACGAGCCGGGCGATGCCGGCCGTGGCAGCATTTTGCCGCTGGCGCTGGAAAACGTGCAATATGTCGTCAATCGCACCGCGCTCATTCGTGACATCTCCTTTCGGCTGCCGGCCGGGCGGCGCACGGTGGTGCTGGGCTACAATGGCGCCGGCAAGAGTCTTCTCCTGCGATTGTGCCACGGGCTGATCCGTCCCACCGCGGGCGTCATTCGCTGGGAAGGGCCGCAGGGCGGGCAGGCGGACGTGGTGGCGCGGGCGCAGGCGATGGTGTTTCAGCGGCCGGTGCTGCTGCGCCGCAGCGTGCGCGAGAACCTGGCCTATGTGCTGCGGATGCGGGGTATTCGCGGTGAAGCGGCGGACGAGCGCATCCATGAAGCGCTCTCCCTGTGCGGCATCGCGCGGCTGGCGGGGCGGGCGGCGCGGGCGCTTTCCGGCGGCGAACAGCAGAAGCTGGCGCTGGCCAGGGCCTGGTTGCTGAAGCCGGAGATGCTGTTTCTGGACGAGCCGACGGCGTCTCTGGATCCGGCGGCGACGCTGGAAGTGGAAGCCATCATCATGGAGCTGGCCCGGGCCGGCACCACCATCGTCTTTTCCACCCATGATCTGGCGCAGGCGCGGCGGTTGGCGGAGCACGTGCTGTTTCTGCACAATGGCCTGTTGCTGGAAGATGCGCCGGCGGAAGTCTTTTTCCGGCAGCCGGCGACGGTGGAGGGGCGGGCTTTCCTGAACGGCGAGCTGATGCCGTGAGCGGAGAAGGAAACGAAGCGCCGTGGCGCGAGCAGGTGGCCGGGCTGGTGCTGGCCGGTGGTCTGGCGCGGCGCATGGGCGGGCGGCACAAGGCGTTCGTCGAGCTGGGCGGCCGGCCGCTGGTGGCGCGCGTGGTGGAACGGCTGCGGCCGCAGGTGGCGCACGTGGCCATCAGCGCCAATGCGGAAACGGAACGGCTGCGGGCATATGCCGAAACGGTGCTTCCCGATCCGGTGCCCGGATTCGCCGGGCCGCTGGCCGGCGTGCTGGCGGGGCTGGAGTGGCTGCGGCGGGCATGTCCGGACATGCCGTGGTTGCTTACCGTGGCGGTGGACACGCCGTTTTTCCCATCCGATCTGGCGCGGCGCCTGTGGGGGGCGGTGGCGGTGGAAGGCGCGGACATGGCGGTGGCGGCTTCGGGCGGGCGCGCGCATCCGGTGAATGCCCTGTGGCCGGTGCGCATCGCGGACGATCTGCGGCGGGCGCTGGTGGAGGAGGACATTCGCAGGATCGGCAGTTTTTTCGACCGTTACCGGGTGGCGCGGGTGGCTTTCGAAAGCGGGGAATGCGATCCCTTCTTCAACATCAACCGGGAAGAGCATCTGAGGGCGGCGGAAAAGCGTCTGGACGGTTGACGGCTGCCTTCCGTTTCCTTTCGTGCTATGGTTTCGGCATTACGGCAGGAAAGGCATTTTCGCGATGGGGGAGGCAACCTTGCGGGGAAAGGCAATTTTGCTGGGAACCCTGGTATTGCTCGGGCAGG
>JALVFB010000062.1 GCA_027030295.1 Hyphomicrobiales bacterium | reverse complement strand
GCAACTGGAGCGGGCGCTGGCCATCTTCCGCCGGCATCGTCCGCCGGAAACGCCGGTGGTCATCGCTTCCAACGTGGGCCGCCCGGCGGAAAAGGTGGTCGTCACCACGCTGGCGGAGGTGGACACGTCCATGGTGGACATGCTGAGCATCGTGCTCATCGGCGCGCCGAACAGCCGTTTCGCCTGCGTCAACGGGCGACGCGCGGCCTACACGCCGCGCGGATACGAATTGAAACGCGGCGAGGACGACACGCCATGACGGTCCATTTCATCGGCGCCGGGCCGGGCGCGGCCGATTTGCTGACCTTGCGCGCGGCAAACGTCATCGCCCGCTGCCCGGTGGTGCTTTTCGCCGGGTCGCTGGTGCCCGAAGGCGTGCTGGCGCACGCGGCGGCGGATGCGCTGGTGAAGGACACCGCGTCCATGACATTGGAAGAGATCGTCGCCGAAATGACGGCGGCACACGAAGCGGGGCTGGACGTGGCGCGCATCCATTCCGGCGACCCCTCCATCTATGGCGCCATATCCGAGCAGATGCGGGCGCTGGAAGAGCGCGGCATCCCATACGAGGTGGTGCCCGGCGTTCCCGCCTTCGCCGCCGCCGCCGCCGCGCTGAAGACGGAATTGACGCAGCCGGGCGTTTCGCAAACCGTCATCCTCACCCGCCTTTCGGGCAAGGCGACGCCGGTGCCAGAGCGCGAGCGGCTGGAGGAACTGGCGAAATCCGGCGCGACGCTGGCGCTGCATCTCTCCGTGCGGCGGCTGCGCGAGATCGCGCGCATCTGCACGCCGCATTATGGCGCGGACTGCCCCGTGGCGGTGGTCTATCGCGCCAGCTGGCCGGATGAGCGCGTCATCACCGGCACGCTGGCGGACATCGCCGAAAAGGTGCGCGCGGCGAAGATCACGCGCACGGCCCTGGTGCTGGTGGGGCATGCGCTGGCCGGCCCGACGGAGGCGCGCTCCGGCCTCTATGACCCGGCCCACGCCCATCTGCTGCGTCCAAGGCGCAGGTGAGCGTCAATCCTCCGCGAATGGTTCCTCCAGCAGGCGGATGAGGGCGGAGGTGTCCTGCCGCCCGGCGCCGCGCGCCTGCAATTGGGCGTAGAACTGATCGACCAGCGCGGTGACGGGCAGCGAAGCCCCGGCACGGCGCGCTTCCCGAAGGCAGATGGCCAGATCCTTGCGCATCCAGTCGATGGCGAAGCCGAAATCGAATTCTCCACGGTTCATGGTGGGGCCGCGATTCTCCATCTGCCAGCTCTGCGCCGCGCCTTTCGAGATCACCTCCAGCACCGCCTCCACGTCCAGCCCCGCGCGTTTGGCGAAGTGAATGCCCTCGGCCAGCGCCTGGATCAGTCCGGCAATGCAGATCTGGTTCACCATCTTGGTGAGCTGGCCCGCGCCCGCCGGCCCCATCCGCCGCACCTGCCGGGCATAGGTCCGCATCAGCGGCCCGGCGCGGGCACAGGCCGCCTCCTCGCCGCCGCACATGATGGTGAGCACGCCGTTTTCCGCCCCCTGCTGGCCGCCGGAAACGGGCGCGTCGATGAAATGCAGGCCGCGCCTGCTCGCATGGGCGGCCAACTCGCGCGCCACGTCGGCGGAGGCGGTGGTGTGATCGACGAACACCGCGCCCGCGTCCATGCCGCGAAAGGCGCCGTGCCCGCCGATGGTCACCTCCCGCAGGTCATCATCGGCGCCGACGCAGGCGAAGACGAATTCCACCCCATTCGCCGCTTGCGCCGGGGTTGCGGCCAGCGCGCCGCCGTATTCCGCCACCCAGCGTTCGGCCTTCTCGCGGGTGCGGTTGAACACCGT
Source organism: Hyphomicrobiales bacterium (assembly GCA_027030295.1). GTDB lineage: Bacteria > Pseudomonadota > Alphaproteobacteria > Rhizobiales > Aestuariivirgaceae > Thermopetrobacter. The sequence continues at coordinate 2,723 of JALVFB010000062.1, read as the reverse complement.
CACCTCATGCCCGGCCTTCGCCAGATGCCCGGCCATGGGCCAGCCCATCACCCCCAGCCCGATCCACGCCACCCTGGCCATGACAAGCTCCTTTTTCCGACCTTTTCATCCATCATCGTAACAGCTTCGTTCTCGTCACCCCGGCGCAAGCCCACTACTGCCCAAGAAAACTTTGAAGGTTCCCAAAATTCGTCATTACCGCGAAAGCGGGAATCCAGCAAGTCATTGATTCAGAAATGGATCCCCGCTTTCGCGGGGATGACGAGGGAGGTGGCGGGGATGACGAGGGGAATCGCAGGGATGACGAGAGAAGTGGTGGGGATGGCGTGCCAGTAACGCCTGCTCCTTCCTCTTCCCCCTGGCAGGGGGAAGTCCGGCGCGTCAGCATCGCAGATGCGTCGCGCCGGGAAGGGGGTCGGGCGATGTTCTCCATACCGGAAAAGTTTGATGGCACGCGTATTTGTCCCTTGCCCGACCCCCTCCCTGTCCCTCCCCCTGCCAGGGGGAGGGAACAAAGGACGCACGGCATGTGCGCCGTTGATAGCGGAAATCAACTGAGTTGATGACGAGCGATGCAAGAGATTTTGGAAATTCCCGCCTCCACAAGCGAATATCACAAAGCGCCCCCCCAGTGCCTTTCGCTTGCCTGCCATGCCATCATGGGCATTGGCAAGCGCCTTCCTTCCGCCTCGCGGCAGGCGGTTGTGCAAAACCGCGCCGCCGAGGGCATCGGCGCTTGAGGCGCATTCGCGCGCGGCTATAATCCGCCGGTGACGACTCCGAAACGCCAGCAGAGGGAGCGCGCGGCCTTGAGCATCGAACGGCAGAACTTTCCGCAGTTCTTCATCACCGCAGAGGGCGAGTGCCCCTATCTGCCGGGCCGCCGCGAGCGCAAGGTGTTCACCCATCTGGTGGGGCTGGAGGCGGCGGATCTGAACGACGCGCTGACCCGCACCGGCTTTCGCCGCTCGCAGAACATCGCCTATCGCCCGGCCTGCGACGGCTGCTCCTCGTGCATTTCCGTGCGCATTCCGGTGGCGCGATTCGTGCCCGACCGCACGCAGCGCCGCATCATCCGGCGCAACGCCGATCTCGTTGCGGAAGAGCTGCCGCCACGGGTGAACCGCGAACTGTTTCACCTGTTCCGCCGCTATATCGAATCACGCCACGGCGACGGGTCCATGGCCGGCATGACCATGCTCGACTTCGCCGCCATGGTGGAGGAGAGTTTCGTCGACACCCGGCTGATCACCTATCGCCGCCGCATCGATACCGGCGAAGGCCCCGCCGGAGAGCTGCTGGCCTGCTGCCTGACGGATGTGCATGACGACGGCCTGTCCATGGTCTATTCGTTCTTCCACCCCGGTCTGCCGAGACGGTCGTTGGGCACGTTCATGATCCTGGAGCACGTGCTGCGCGCCTCGCGCATGGGGCTGGATTTCGTCTATCTGGGCTACTGGGTGCCCGGGTCGCCGAAGATGGGATACAAGGAGCGCTTTCTGCCGCAGGAGCGGCTCATCGAGGACAAATGGCTGCTGGTGGAAGGCAAGCCCGACAGCGGCCGCGAAGCCGCGGAATAGGCGCCACCGCGCCACCGGCCATCACAACCACAATCCGCCGGGGCGCAACGGGAGGCCCCAAATCATGAAAGCGAGGGCCTGAGGGGCGCGGGGCGGTTTCATACCAAGATGCATAAAGAACCACCCACCGCCCCGCGCCCCCACTTGGGCCCCCAAATTATGAAAAACAAGGGCCTGAGGGGCGCGGGGCGGTTTCACCGGTCAACCTTCGCGCAGACTGGTATGACCGGCATGTTCGCGGAGCCAGCGCAGCACCGCATCCACGGAGCGGGCCAGCGGCACGCCGGGCGGCGGTGGTGGCGGCGCAAGCACCAGCGCCGGAATGCGCAAGGCCGCCGCCGCACGCAAGAGGTGGGCGCTGCCCGCGGCATGGCGCGCCAGCACCCATCGCAACCGCAGCGCTCGCAACAATGCCCGCTCCGTCGCCAGCGTGGCGCGCGGCGCGCCGCCTGCGCCGGTGACGAGGCGCCAGCGTGGCGGTGGGGTGAACCGTGGCGGTGTCAGCATGCGCGCATGCAGCCACAGATCGCCGCGCGGACGCAGCGCCGCCAGCCCACGGCTGCCCAGCGCCGAGAAGACGCGCGCGTCGCGCGGCAGCAGCGCCGCCATGTCCTCCAGCCGATGCACGCGGTGCGTCATCAGCCCTTTCGGCAGCGGAGGTGGTGGCGGCAGGAAGCGCAGGGCCGGGACGCCCGCGTGCATGGCGGCTTCCGCCACCTGCCACGGCATTGCGCGGGCATGCGGGTGGGTGGCGTCCACCACCGCCGCAATGCCTTGCGCATGCAACCAGGTGGCCAGCCCTTCCGCACCGCCGAAGCCGCCGACGCGAGGGATGATGTTCGGGTGCGCCGGCAGCCTCGGCGCTGGCGTGACGCCGGCCAGGGCGTAGGTCACGCACCAGCCGTGCGCCGCCAGTTCCTCGGCCAGCCGGCGGGCGGCGCCGGTGCCGCCGGTGACGAGAATGGTTTTTGCCGTCATTTGCCGAGCTGGCGCATGGCACGCATCTGCGCCAGTTGGGCGTCCGCCGCCTTCAGGAGCGCGGGCAGACAGGCCATGTCGAAACTCGTCGCGCGCGCGGCACCGCCCTTGCGGGTATAGCGCCACTCCAGCCGCCGGCCAGCACGCAGCGCTTCCAGCACCACC
>JALVFB010000061.1 GCA_027030295.1 Hyphomicrobiales bacterium | reverse complement strand
CCGCCCCACGCCGATGCGGCTGCCCACGGCGCGCCCGGTGGCCAGCACCCTGCCCTTCTCGAGCAGACGGAACTTTTCCACCACCTTCTTGCGGCTCTGCACCGTCTCGGGCCGCGCCTGCACGATGTAGAGCTGCCCGTCGATGCCGTCCTTCGCCCATTCCACGTCCATCGGCCGGCCATAGTGCTTCTCGATGGCCAGGCCCAGGCGGCCCAGCTCCATCACCTCGTCATCGGACAGGCAGAAGCGCCGGCGCTCCTCTTCCGGGGTGGGCACCACGCGCACGCGCTCCTCGCCGTCCTCGGCGAACACCATCTTTTCTTCCTTGCTGCCCAGCGTGCGGCGCAGGATGGCCGGCCTGCCCTCCTCCAGCCCGTGCTTCCATACATAGAACTCGTCCGGCCCCACGGCGCCCTGCACCACCATTTCGCCCAGCCCGTAGCTGCCGGTGATGAACACCACGTCGCGAAAGCCACTCTCGGTGTCGATGGTGAACAACACGCCGCTGGACGCGAGATCGGAACGCACCATGCGCTGCACGCCGGCGGACAGGGCCACGTCCATGTGCGCGAAGCCCTTGTCAACGCGGTAGGAAATGGCGCGATCGTTGAACAGCGAGGCGAAGACCTCGTGAATGGCCTTCTTGACGTTCTCAAGGCCCCGCACGTTCAGCAGCGTCTCCTGCTGGCCGGCGAAGGAGGCGTCCGGCAAGTCCTCCGCCGTGGCCGAGGAACGCACCGCCCAGCTCGCCGCGTCGGCATCCGGCATGGCGCGCCAGGCCGCCTCGATGGCCTCGTTCAGCGCCGGCGGAAACGGCGTTTCCATGATCCAGCGGCGGATGTCGGCGCCGGCGGCGCGCAGGGCGGCGATGTCGTGCACGTCCAGCTCCCGCAGCCGTTGCGCAATTTTCGTGTCCAGGCCGTTTTCCTTCAGGAAAAGCCGATAGGCGTGGGCCGTGGTGGCGAAGCCCCCGGGCACGCGCACGCCGGCCTGCGTCAGATGCCGCAGCATCTCGCCCAGCGAGGCGTTCTTGCCGCCCACCTCGCCCACGTCGTCCATGCCCACTTCATCGAGCCGCACCACCAGCGGCGCCTTGCCCGTAGTCATGGTTCCGTCCTCCCTGCCCTGTTGGCCATCATGTTCCGTTGTTCCCGTTGCCGTGCCTTTCTTCCTCCGTCATTCCCGCGCAAGCGGGAATCCATCGCCAAGTCAGATGCTTGAATGGATCCCCGCTTGCGCGGGGATGACGAACAGTGCATTGTCATGTTCCATGGTTCCCGTTGCCGTGCTTGCGCCGATAATGTTTCAGGATGTTGCCCGCCAGCTCCTCGATGGAGGTGGCGGTGCTTTCGAACACAGGAATGCGGTTGTATTGAAAGATACGCTCCGCCGCCTTGACCTCGCGCCGGCACACGGGGAGCGAGGCGTAATCTTCCGTGTCGCGGCGCTTGCGGCGGATCTCGCAGAGCACCTTCGGATCGATGGTCAGCCCCACCAGTTTCTCCCGCCATGGCAACAAGGGCGCGGGCAGCGTCTCGCGCTCAAGCTCGCTGTCGGTGAGCGGATAGTTGCACGCCTTCAGCGAAAAGTTCATGGCCAGATACAGGCACGTCGGCGTCTTGCCACAGCGCGACACGCCGATGACGATGAGTTCCGCCCGGTCATAGTCGCGCACGCGCACGCCGTCGTCATGGCTCAGCGCGAATTCGATGGCCTCGATGCGCTTTTGATAGCGTTCATCGCCGAACACGTCGCGCGAATGCCCCAGCGTGTGCGCCGACTTCGCGTCCAGCTCCTTTTCCAGCGGTCCGATGAAGGCGTTGAACAGATCGATGACGAAGGCGCCCGTTTCCTCGATGACGCGCTGGATTTCCGGCTTCACCAGCGTGCTGAAAACGATGGGGCGCGTGTGCGTGCGCAGCTGGGCCTCGCGGATCTTCGCCGCCGCCGTCTGCGCCCGGTCGATGTTGTCCACGAAGGGAATGGTGTGCGTTTCGAACACGATGTCGCGGAATTGCGCGAGCAGGCTCCTGCCGTAGGACGAGGCGGTCAGCCCCGTGCCGTCGGAAACGAAAAACACCTGCCGTTTGGGCCTGCCGGTCATGGCGGCGCTCCGCGATGTTGCGAGAGGAGAATGGCAGGAGACGGACGCTCCGGCAAGGAAGGACTGGCGAAATGTTTACTCAACCGTCCCCGCCGCGCAACACATTTTTCATCCACGCTCTTGCGCCCACGTCGAAGCTGAAGGACAAGAGAGAAAATCAAGGGGGAGGAGCGCATGGAATCGCGAGAGGACGACCCGACACCGTCGCAGGCTAACGCCCCGGCCTTCAACGCGCCACTGGCCGTGCTGCTCACCATCGCCGCCTTCGTGCTGGCGCACTGGGCTCGCACGCATTTTCTGACCCCGCAACAGGACAACGAGCTGCTGGTCACCTTTTCCGTGATCCCGGCTCTTTATGACGCCTGGTGGCGCGGCGTGCCGCTCGCGCAATTGCCGGGTGGCGGCTGGGGGCTGCTGGCGGCGCCATTCACCCATTTCTTTCTGCACGCCAACTGGACGCACGTGGCCATGAACGGCCTGTGGCTGCTGGTGTTCGCCACGCCGGTGGCGCGCAGGCTCGGCGGCGCGCGCTATCTCGCCCTGGCGCTGCTTTCCGCCGCCGCCGGCGCTTTCACCTTCATGGCGCTGCACTGGGGCGCGGACGTGATACTGTTGGGGGCCTCGGGCGGCGTTTCCGGACTCATGGGCGCGGCGGTGCGCCTGATATATGCCGGCGGCCAGCCGCTGGCCATCGGCATCCGGCGGGACGTGCGCCGCGTGCGCCCGCTCACCTTCATGCAGGCCCTGCTCCTGCCCGGCCCGCGCCTGTTCATTCTCGTCTGGATCGGCCTCAATGTGGTGATTTCCTTCATTGGCTTCGGCGTCGGGCAAGGTATGGACAATATCGCCGGCGAAGCGCACATCGGCGGCTTTTTCGCCGGCATGGCCCTGTTCGGCCTGTTCGACCGCCCCAGCCGGTCATGATACAGGAGATGCCGCTGCACCACCCCGCACCCCCGCCCAAGCCCTTGCCTCCAAAATCGGGGGTTGGGCGGGGGCGCGGGGTGGTGGGTGGTTCCTGATTCTAACCCATGGCCAGCCGCAGCACTTCGTCCGGATCGTCGTCAGCCCGGAAGGCCATGAAATCCGCCGTCGCCTTCACCGCCCTGTCCAGCAGCAGGTGATATTCGTGGCGCGGGATTTCGACGGCGCCGAAACGCATCAGATGCTCGGTGACGAACTGGGTGTCCAGCAGCCGATAGCCGCCCGCCTTCAGCCGCGCCACCAGGTGCACCAGCGCCACCTTCGAGGCGTCGCGCGCACGGGAGAACATGCTCTCGCCGAAAAAGGCCGCGCCCAGGGAGACGCCATACAGCCCGCCCACCAGCTCGCCATCCCGCCAGCATTCCACCGAATGGGCGAAGCCGCGCTCGTGCAGCCTGGTATAAGCCCGCCTGATCTGCTCGCTGATCCAGGTGCTCCTGCGCCCCGGCCCTGGCGTGGCGCAGCCTTTGATCACCTCGGCGAAGGCGGTGTCGATGCGAATCTCGAACGGCCGCTTGCGCATGGTGCGGCGCAGCCGGCGCGGCGCGTGAAAGCGGTTGAGCGGAATGATGCCGCGCATGTGCGGATCGACCCAGAACACGTCCCGGTCGTCCGCGCCGTCAGACATCGGGAAGATGCCGGCGGCATAGGCGCGCAGCAACACCTCCGGCGACAGTAACGGTTCGTCCTTCATGCGCCCTGCATACACCAGCGCCCCGGCGCGCGGAAAGGGCGGTCGTGTTCCTTGACCCTCCTGCCCTCGCCCCCTACCCTCTTTCACCGGACAAGGATGCTGGAGTTTCCCCGATGACCAACGACAATTTTCCGCGCGACGCCGCGGCCCTGCGGCAGGCCGTGGAGCGGGCGAGCCCGGCGCTGGCGCTGGCGCTGGCGGCGCGGCAGGCGCTGCGCACCCTGCCCCTGCTGAGCCTGTGGCTGGACGAGGACGAGGAAGCGGCCCTGCCCGTGGTGCTGCCCACGGTGCGGCCGCTGGCGGCGGCGCTGGCCATGGCGCTGGCCCAGGCCGATCACGAGGCCGGGGCCGGCAATGCGCCGCTGTTGCCCGGAGATGCCGACATCGGCCTTTTGTCGGCGGACGTGGACGCCGCCATCCGCCAGGCCACCGCGGCCATCTCCCGCGCCACCTCCGTGGTGGCGAATCAGCGGGCGCAACAGGCCTTCATGCACGCGCGCAACGCCTGCGCGGCGGCGGTGCGCGCGGCCTATGCGGCCTCCGCCGGCTCCGATGCCCGCGCCGCCGCCCGCGCCCTTGTTCACATGGCGCGGATGTTCGATGGCTGGCGGCCCATCGCCGCCGATCTCGCCGCCGCCGAACAGGCCGATGACGACGCCCGCCGGCGCGCCCGCTGGCTGCTCCGGCAGCGCCTGTGGCCGTGCGAACGCCCCGGCTGGGCCGAACACGGCTGGAATGCCATGCGCGAAATCCTGAACGCGCGCCAGGGCGAAGGCTGGCGGGTGTGGACGGAGTG
>JALVFB010000060.1 GCA_027030295.1 Hyphomicrobiales bacterium | reverse complement strand
CTCGGAAGAGGGCAGGGTGTGCGTTTGCAGGTCGTTGATCATTTGCAGCCGGTGCTCCCAGGTGCGCAGCCGCACATAGGCTTTCGACAGTTCCTCGGCCACGGACCATTCCACCCAGCCGCCTTCAGCCAGCGCGTGCAACATCTCGAGCGTTTTGCGTCCGCGCAATTCCGGATGCCGCCCGCCGGCGATGAGTTGCTGCGTCTGCACGAAAAACTCGATCTCGCGGATGCCGCCACGTCCCAGCTTGATGTTGTGCCCGGGCACGGTGATTTCGCCATGCCCCTTCACCGCGTGAATGCGCCGCTTCAGCGCGTGCACGTCGGCGATGGCGGCATAATCCAGATACTTGCGCCACAGCCATGGCGACAGTTCTTGCAGGAACGCTGCGCCCACCGCCATGTCCCCGGCGCAGGGGCGGCCCTTGATCCATGCCGCCCGCTCCCATGTCTGGCCGATGCTGAAGTAATAGGTCAGCGCCGCCTCCACCGGCAGCGCCACCGGCGTCGAGCCGGGGTCGGGTCGCAGCCGCAAATCCACCCGCATCACCTGCCCGTCTTCGGTGATTTCGGAAAGGATGGCCACCAGCCGCCGCACCAGTCGCACGAAGAACACTTCAGCCTCCACGCCGGCGACCAGCGGCGCCCGCTGCGGATCGTAGAGGAAGATCAGATCCACATCGGAGGAATAGTTCAGTTCCCCCGCGCCTCCCTTTCCCATGCTGAAGGCGACGAGGCCGCAGCGTGCCGGGTCGTCCGTCGTGATTTCACCGCGCCCCCGCGCCTGCTTCAGCAGAAAGGCCAGCGCGGCGGATATGGCCGCGTCGGCGAAGCGCGTCAGGTGTTCCGTCACCGTCATCAGGGGCCAGGCTTGCGCCAGGTCGGCCAGCGCCACCAGCAACGCCGCCTTGCGCCGCGCCTGCCGCAAAATGCGCATGGCCGCGCGTTGCCCGTCGGCCTCGGCGGCCCGCGCCATTTCCGCGAGAACGTCGGAAAAGAGTCGCTCCGGATCAGCGGTGAAGCAGGCGGTGGAAAAATCCGGCTCCGCGCGGACGAGGCGGGAAAGAAACGGCGATGCGCCGAAAATGGCGCGCAACAGATTGGCGATGCGCTCGTCATCCGCCGCCAGGGCCGCCAGCGGATGTCCGGCATCCACCAGCTCGGCCAACGCTTCTTCCGCCGCCCGCGCATCCAGCGGCGGGGGCGGGGGAACGAAGCTGTCGGTCATCACGCCCGCCATGCGGCGAGCCTAGCGCAACAAGGTCGTGCCGTCAGCCCTTTCCCTCCAGCAGCTCGGCGAAGTCCGAGCGCGCCAGCAGGGCGTGCAGCGTGACGCCCTCCGCGCCCAGGTTCTCCACCGCTCCTTCCTCGCGATCCACCACGGAAAAAGCCGTGTCCACCACGTAGCCCATCTCGCGCAGGGTCTTCACCACCTTCAAGAGCGAGCCGCCGGTGGTCGTCACGTCGTCCACCACCAGCACCTTCTCCGGCTCCTCCTCGCTCACCGGCGGCAGCCAGCCGTCGAACAGCTGCTTCGCCCCGTGCTCCTTCGCCTTCTTGCGCATGAAAAAGGCGTTCACCGGCCAGCCCATGTGATAGCTGGTCACCCCCACGGTGCAGACGATGGGCACCGCCCCCATCTCCAGCCCGCCGATGGCCCACAGGTCGTTCTTCTGCATGAATTCCACGATCAGCTCGCCGATGATGGCCGCGCCTTCCGGATGCATGGTGGTGGGGCGCAGCTGGAACAGATAATTGCTCTTGCGCCCGGAGGTCAGCGTGAAATCGCCGATCATCAGCGAATGGTCGCGCACGATCTGCCACAGCCTTTTCAGGCGCTCGTCTTCCAGGCTGTAGGGGCGCAGCAGCCCGGCCCTGTTTTCGTTGGCGGCCTGCGGGGTGTCGGTCATGAAAAGGCCCTCCCGAAGATGAGGTGATGCTTGCCGGCGTTGTGCGGCCGTGCGCGAGGCCTGTCAAGCGGCGCCGGGAGCCTTTCCCTTGCCGCCGTTCTGGCGCACCGGCAGCCGCAGCACCGCGCGCAAGCCCGGCTGATTGTCTTCCAGCACCAGCTCCCCGCCGTGCAGCCTGGCGATGGAGGCCACCAGCGACAGCCCCAGCCCGGAGCCGGGCTTGCTGCGCGCCTTGTCCATGCGCACGAAGCGCTCCTTCACCTTTTCGCGCATGTCCTCCGGCACGCCGGGGCCGTTGTCCGCCACCACCAGCTCCACCCGCTCCGGCAGCGCGCGCACGGAAACGGCGATTTCCGGATGTCGCTCCGGATGCCTGCCGTATTTCAGCGCGTTGTCCAGCAGATTCACCAGCGCTTGCGCGATCAGCTGCCGGTCGCCGGTGATGCGCACCCGCGCCGGAACATCCAGTGTGAACCGCCCGCCCTGCTCCTCCACCAGCGGCTCGTAGAGTTCCGCCACCTCCCGCGCCACCTCGGCCACGTCCACTTCCGAGAATCCGGCCCGCGCCTGCCCGGCCTCGGCCCGGGCGATCAGCAGCAGCGAGTTGAACGTGCGCAGCAACTCGTCGGCTTGCGCGATGGTGGCCTCCAGCGCCGCCCGCCGATGCGCCTCGTCGCCCGCGCGCAGGGCGTCCTCGGCCTGTGCCTTCAGGCGTGTCAGCGGCGTCTTCAGGTCGTGCGCGATGTTGGAGGAGACTTCCCGCATCCCCTGCATCAGGCGTTCGATCTGATCCAGCATGTCGTTGAGCGATTCCGCCAGCCGGTCCAGCTCGTCGCCGGAGCCTTCCACCGGCACCCTCCGCGCCAGCCGCCCGGCGCGGATGGAGCGCACGCTGGCCGTTATGCCATCGATGCGGCGCAGGAAGTTGCGCGACAGCAAAAGCCCTCCCCCGACGCCCAGCAGCGCCGTCAGCCCCAGCACCCAGAACAGCAGGTTGCGAATGACACGCCCGAACTGGAACAGTTGCTCGATGTCGCGGCCGATGAGCAGGTGGAACCCGTTGTTCAGGCGAATGTAATAGGCGCGCACGTGGCGGGTGCGCGGACCGGCGGGGGTGGCCACCCGGATGCGGAAATCCAGCCAGCCGGAATGATCGATCCCTCGTGCTTCAGCCGGCAGCCCCGGCAGATTGCCGGCCAGCGGCTTGCCGGCGGGATCGGCCAGCAGATACAGCCCGCCGGCGGCCGCTCCCTTGCGCATGCGCGCGCGCAACACCGCCATCACGCCGGGTAATCCATTGACGGCGTATTGCTCGGCGATGCCGCGCACGTCCGCGGCGATGGTCTGTTCGATCTGCGCATGCAGCAGCCGCTGCGCCTGCCAGTAGGTATAGCCCAGCACCGCGCCCACGGAGAGCGCGAAGATGAAGAGATAGACGGCCACCAGCCGGAAGGTGGAGGTGCGCAGGATGCGCCTCAGCCGCCCGCGTTTGATGGACGCGGCGAATGCCGCGGTCTGCGCCGGAGTCTTTTCCACCGTCGCGCCTGTGCCGTTTGCCTTGTCCATGCCGCCAGCAGGCCGCATGCGGCGCGGCGTGTCAAGCGCGGGGCTTCCGCGCGGTCGTGCCCGGGCGCAAAAAGCGAAGCCCCACACCCCCACCCAACCTCTTGCTCATCATATCGGGAGGTTGGGTGGGGGTGTGGGGCGGTGGCGGTCTGCGCTTCAGCGCAAAAAGCCCTCTCACTCCTCCGGCGCCTTCAGCACATAGCCGGCGCCGCGCACGGTGTGCAGCATCGGCTTGTCGAATTCCTTGTCGATCTTGCCGCGCAGGCGCGAGATGTGCACGTCGATGACGTTCGTCTGCGGGTCGAAGTGATAGTTCCACACGTTTTCCAGCAGCATGGTGCGGGTCACCACGTTGCCGGCGTTGCGCATCAGATATTCCAGCAGCTTGAACTCGCGCGGTTGCAGCAGGATTTCCTTGCCCGCCCGCGTCACCCGGCGCTTGAGCAGGTCCATCTCCATGTCGCCCACGCGCAGCCTCGTTTGCACCGGCTCCGCCGTCTTGCGCCGGCCCAGCACCTCCACCCGCGCCAGCAATTCGGAGAAGGAATAGGGCTTGGCCAGATAATCGTCGCCGCCGGCGCGCAGCCCCTCCACCTTGTCCTCCACCTCGCCAAGTGCGGAGAGGAACAGGGCCGGGGTCTGGTTGCCCTCCTCGCGCAAGGTGCGCACGATGGCCAGCCCGTCCATGCCCGGCAGCATCCGGTCGACGATCAGCACGTCATAGTCCCGCTCGCGCGCCATCTCCAGGCCCTCCGGCCCGGTGGCGGCGAGATCGGCCACGTGCCCCGCCTCGCGCAGGCCCTTCAGCAGCCAGTTTGCCGCCTCGCGGTCGTCTTCGATCACCAGGATATGCATGTTTCCCGTCCCGACAATGGTGTTTCAAGCGGAAATATAGGCGCGACGGCGCCGGCTTGCAAAAGCACTCCCGTGTGGCTCAGCCCCGGGCCGCCATCCGCCGCGGCGCGATCGTGTCGCCGGCCTCGTCCCCGCCGTTCTGCGCGGAAGCGTTCCTGGTGTTTTCTCCGCTCCGCAGCGGAATGATGCACGCCACCCGCGTGCCGCGGCCTTCCTCGCTGGTGATTTCCAGCTTGCCGCCGTGTAGCTCGGCGATGATC
>JALVFB010000059.1 GCA_027030295.1 Hyphomicrobiales bacterium | reverse complement strand
GAGACACTGGTGAAAGACGGGCTTGGCAAATGAGAGGCGGCGGCGTGCGCCGTCGCCTCCCCCGTTCGTTATCATGCCGCGCCACGGGTGCGGCATTATACCAAGATGCATAAAGAACCACCCACCGCCCCGCGCCCCCACCCAACCCCCAAATTATGAAAAACAAGGGCCTGAGGGGCGCGGGGCGGTTTCACCGGTCAACCTTTGCGCAGCATGGCATTATTGCAAGCGTGGCGTGCCTTGCCGTCGCTGCAGCAAGCGCGGATCGATGCGCACGGGCACGCATCCCTGCCGGGTGCGCACAGTGCCCTTCGGACAGGCGCGCGGCCTGACGACTTTCACGCACTTGCCACGCACCAGCCGATAGCCCGGCTTGCAACGCGGTGGAATGCGCACGCAACGATTGCCGACCCGTTTCATGCCTTTCGGGCAGGGCCGCACGACGGGCACGCACTTGCCGCGCACCAGACGGTAGCCAGGCTTGCAGCGCGGCGGAATGCGCACGCAGCGATTGCCGACCCGTTTCATGCCTTTCGGGCAGGGCCGCACGACGGGCACGCACCTGCCGCGCACCAGATGGTAGCCCGGCTTGCAGCGCGGCGGAATGCGCACGCAGCGATTGCCGACCCGTTTCATGCCTTTCGGGCAGGGCCGCACGACGGGCACGCACCTGCGACCTCGCCGCACCGTGCCCTTGGGGCATGGGGTCACGACAGGCGTGCAAACGTCACCATGACGCACGGTGCCTTGCGGGCATTGCGGGGCCACGGAGGGTTTGCCGCACCACAGGCCGCGGGCGATGCGCCGCAGGCTCCAGCCACGCTTCTTCAGCACGCCAAGCTGGTTCGGCGAAACCGGTTTCCAGCCCGACGGGCATTGCGGCGTCACCGGAGGGATGCCGCACCACAGGCCGCGACCGATGCGCCGCAGGTTCCAGCCACGCTTTTTCAGCGCGCCAAGCTGGTTCGGCGAAACCGGCTTGAAGCCCGGCGGGCATTGCGGCGTCACCGGAGGGATGCCGCACCACAGGCCGCGGGCGATGCGCCGCAGGTTCCAGCCGCGCTTCTTCAGCGCGCCAAGCTGGTTCGGTGAAACCGGTTTCCAGCCCGGCGGGCATTGCGGCGTCACCGGAGGGATGCCGCACCACCGGCCACGGGCGATGCGCCGCAGGTTCCAGCCACGCTTCTTCAGCACGCCAAGCTGGTTCGGCGAAACCGGCTTGAAGCCCGGCGGGCATTGCGGCCTGTTGCCGGGGCCCCATGTGCCCGGATCCGGCACCTGTCCATCATGACGCGGTTCCTGACGTGGCCGCGGACGGGCGCACAGGCGCCGCCGATCGCCGCTGCCCACGGTCATGGTCTGCCAGCCGGAAGGCGGCCGCGCGCCGGTGAAATCCTCCCAGCCGGACGGGCAGCGCGGACCATGCCGCATGACCGGATCTCCGCCCCACCGTAGCCGTTGCGGCGCCACGGACTGGCACGCCATGCCGGCGGCGTGTGGCATTTCACCCGGCACGAGGCAATCCGTGTAGGAAGCATCCGGAGAGCCATCGGGGATGAAGACGCTGATGCGTTCCGTCACGGATCCGCCAGGCGGAATGGTCTGTGCGGCGGTGGATTCGCAAACGACGGGAATGCCGGCGGCGGCCTGGTTGCACGTCCAGTCGGCCGGATGGGCATTGCTGAGGAAGGTCACGCCCGGGCCGACGATATCGGACAGGATCACAACGCCCTCATACGCCACATCCGTGATATTTCCCATGGACAATGTGTAGATGCAGCGCATGCCGCCCTGCACTCGTTCGCAGCCCTCCGCGCGCTTCCTCGGGGTCAAACGCGGTTCGTCCCTCCTCGGAATATCCACGCATTGCCGTGGGCCGCCATCGCCATCGAGCAGCAGGCAGTTGACGTATGCCTCGTCCGGAGCGTCCGCGGCGATGAGCACTTGAATCTCCAAGGAGGCTGTCTCGCCCGGATTCAGGGTCGTTTCACCATCCGCCACACACTCGATGGGCTGACCGGCGCCGGCCTGGTTGCACGTCCAGCCGGGAGAATTTCCTTCCAATGTTACGCCTGGACCGGGAGTGTCGGTCAGTTGCGGTCTGCCCGTCCAGTTGCCCGGGCCGAGATTGGTGAAAGTGAGCCTGAATATGCAAGTGTAAGGATGTTCTTCTCCACTCGCAATCCAACATGTCTCCAGCTCCTTCTCCCGCGTGGTCTGCCGCTCCTCCTCCACGCAATCCCTGGCGCCGCCCGGTGCGGCCAGCGCGCAGTTGCGGAAGGCTTCCGGCGGCGAGCCGGCGGGAATGCGGGTGACGACCTCCACGTCCACGGATTCGCCGGGCTGAATGGTCACTTCCGTATCCGCCGTGCAACGGATGGCCGCGCCCGCGCCGCCATCCTGCGCGCACGTCCACGCCAGCGGCGTGACGCCATCCGGGCCGAAGCCGTCATTGTCGCCGACCAGCTCCACGCCGGGGCCCGGTTCGTCGGTGATTTCCGGCCTGCCGGTGAACGGCGCGCCGCCATTGTTGGTCAGCGTCAGGAGATAGCGGCACACGTAATCGCCATCATCCCGGTCGCAGACGACGCGTTGTTTCTGCGGCAGCAGGCGCGGCTCCGGCGGAGTGATGGTGGAGCAGTCGCGCACGATGCCGTCGTCGCCAATGGCCACGCAGTTGCGGAAGGCGTCTGCGTCCGCCAGCGCCACGGCGGCGGGGATGCGCATGCGCAGCCGCAGCCAGGCGGAAGCGAACAGGTCGAGGCTCAGGCTGCCCCTGGCCTCGCAGCGGATGCGCGTGCCCGGGCCGTCCGGCTGGGTGCAGGTGAAGCCCACCGAGCCTTCCAGCACCGCCTCGAACGATACGCCGGCGGCCGGGATGTCCCACAGCAGCAGCGGGCCGGAAAATGCCTCGGCGCCCCAGTTGACGACGCGGATTTCATAATCGCACAGCCAGTCGCCGGTTTCTTCGTCCTTCACGCAGGTCAGCCCGCGCTTGTAGGGCACTGGCAGCGGCGTTTGCGACGGCGGCGTCCAGCCGGCGGGCGGCGTCCACGCCGGCGGCAGCGGCCAGCCGCCGCAATTGCGCAAAATCTCCACGTCGCCCACATGGCCGACATTGCGCGGGTCGCCGACGACGCCATCATAATCAACGAAAGTGGCCACATACGGCGGCATGTTCCGTGGCATCACCAGCCGCAGCGGATTGCCCTGAAGCCCGTGCACGGCATATGGGCCGTTGCGCAGCACCACCGGATCGTTGCGCAGATTGTCGCCGGTGCTCCACAGCAGGCCGCGGCAGGAAAGCGCGATGCCGCCGGCGGCGTTTTCATGCGGGCGCGGAAAGCCGATGGCATACTGGCGCGGGCCGGCGGGCGGCGTCCGCACCCAGGCGCCGGAGCGGTCGCGCTCGTAACGCAGCACCTTGTTGCCGCCCGCGGCGTGGAAGGTGGTGAAGTCCAGCGCGTTCAGCGGCGTGCCGCGTTGCGCCAGATACATCCGCCCCTTGCCGTCGAACAGGATGTCGGACACCTGCATGCCGCCCGGCACCTGTTCGATCTCCAGCCGCACATCCGTGCCCAGGGCGCCGGTGTCGGGGTCTATGGAAACGGAGAAGATCTGCGGCCCGGCGGCGACGGCGTAATACAGCCGGCCATCATGCACCGCCAGCCCCCACACGCGCCGGCGGACGCTGGTGAAGCCCCAGGTATTGGGGTTTTCGATGTCGAAATCCGCGCTGGTGATGTCGGCGGAAAAGCCATCGTCCGCCACCGCCTCCAGCCCGGCGGCGGGGCGGCCCGCCTGTCCGTGGTCGAAGGTGTCGATGACGTTGCCGTTCAGGTCCAGCCGATGGATGAGGCCGGTGTCGAGATCGGAAACGAACAGCTGATAGTGCACCGGATCGAAGGCGATCTGCCCCAGGCCGGCGGGACCGGTGGGCAGGTTGGCGAGCAGCGAGACGGTGCCGGTGGCGCCGTCGATCTTCCAGATGCCGCCCGGCCCGCCGCCGGGGCCCCACTGGCCATCCATCCATTGCGCGCCGGCGCGTCCCTTCAGCAGCGTTTCCGGCACTCCATCGCCACTTTCGTCCGGAACGACGATGTGCAGCCCATAGGCGGAGGTGGCGGTGACGTAGATATTGGGCGGGAACATGCGGTCGATGGCGATGCCGAACACCTGCCCCACCTGCGAGGCGGGAATTTCGCGCTTCACCGGCGGCTGATGCAGGTTGCCGTCCAGCGGGCCGCTCCTGCCCAGCGCGAAAATGCGCACGCTGGCGCCTTTGGTGTCGATGAAGGCCTTGCCGGCGCGCTCCACCGTGCCGGAAAAGCCGGTGACCACGCCGTCGTCATTGGCCAGCAGGGATCCGGATGGCGAGGCGTTTTCCTGCGCGCGCGCGCCGGGTATCACGGATGTCAGCAGCAGGATCAGCGCCACCAGCAGGAGCAGCAGCGCCTCCTGCCCGTGGATGGCTCGCCGGTGAAACGCCGGCGCCGATCGTGGCGTTCCGCGCGATAGTCTCGCTGGCCGTTTCGATCGATGGGAAACAGCATGAGGCAGGGGGCTGCACGCAGACATATTTCTCCCTCCCGAAC
>JALVFB010000058.1 GCA_027030295.1 Hyphomicrobiales bacterium | reverse complement strand
TGACAGGAGGGACTTTCACATGGCGATTCGAGTGGCGATCAACGGTTTTGGCCGCATCGGGCGGAACGTGCTGCGCGCGGCGGTGGAAGCGGGGCGCGACGATGTGGAGTTCGTGGCCATCAACGACCTCGGCCCGGTGGACATGAACGCGCATCTGCTGCGCTTCGACTCGGTGCACGGGCGCTTTCCGGGCAAGGTGGAGACGACCGAGGATTCCATCATCGTCGAGGGGCTGAAGAACCCGATCAAGGTGTTCGCCGAGCGCGATCCGGCGCAGCTGCCGTGGGGCGATCTGGGCGTTGACATCGTGATGGAATGCACCGGCATCTTCCGCGACAAGGAGAAGGCCTCGCTGCACCTTGAGGGCGGTGCGAAGAAGGTGCTGGTGTCCGCGCCGGCGGGCGATGCCGACCTCACCGTGGTCTATGGCGTGAACCACGACAAGCTGACCGACGAGCACGTGGTGGTGTCGAACGCCTCGTGCACGACGAACTGTCTCGCCCCGGTGGCCAAG
This sequence comes from Hyphomicrobiales bacterium, assembly GCA_027030295.1. Taxonomy (GTDB): domain Bacteria; phylum Pseudomonadota; class Alphaproteobacteria; order Rhizobiales; family Aestuariivirgaceae; genus Thermopetrobacter. The sequence continues at coordinate 4,091 of JALVFB010000058.1, read as the reverse complement.
ACGCTGAACGACGCCATCGGCATCGAGCAGGGCTTCATGACGACGATCCACAGCTACACCGGCGATCAGCCGACGCTGGACCGCATGCACAAGGATCCGTATCGCGCCCGCGCCGCGGCGCTCTCCCAGATCCCGACGAGCACGGGCGCGGCGCGCGCGGTGGGCCTGGTGCTGCCGGAACTGAACGGCAAGCTGGACGGCGTGGCCATTCGCGTGCCGACGCCGAACGTGTCGGTGGTGGACCTGGTGTTCATCGCCAAGCGCGACACGTCCGTTGACGAGGTGAACGAGGCCATCGTCAAGGCGGCGGAGGGGCCGATGAAGGGCGTGCTGGGCTACACCGACCAGCCCAACGTGTCCATCGACTTCAACCACGATCCGCACTCGTCCATCTTCGCGCTGCCGCAGACGAAGATGATCGGCTCGCGCATGGTGCGCATCCTCTCCTGGTATGACAACGAGTGGGGCTTCTCCAACCGCATGAACGACACCGCCGTGGCAATGGGCAAGGTGATGGGGGCGTGATGAGCAGCATCGAGGGTATCAAGTCCATCGAGGACGCGGACGTTCAGGGCAAGACGGTGCTGGTGCGCGCCGACCTGAACGTGCCGATGGAAGACGGCCGGGTGACCGACACCACCCGCATCGACCGTTTCGTGCCTACCGTGAAGCTGTTGCAGGAGCGCGGCGCCAAGGTGGCCATCATCTCCCACTTCGGCCGCCCCAAGGGCCAGCGGGACAAGAAGTTCTCGCTGAAGCCCGTGGCCGAAGCGCTGGAGCAGTCGCTGGGCAGCCCGGTGAAGTTCGCCTCCGACTGCGTCGGCGAGGTGGCGGAAAAGGCCGTGTGGGCGCTTCAGCCCGGCGAGGTGATCCTGCTGGAAAACCTGCGCTTCCACCCGGAGGAGACGAAGGACGACGAGAACTTCGCGCGGCGGCTGTCGGTGCTGGCGGACATCTACTGCAACGACGCCTTCTCCGTGTCGCACCGGGCGCACGCGTCGGTGCACGCCATCACGAAGTTCCTGCCGTCCTATGCCGGGCTGTCGCTGATGAAGGAGCTCACCGCGCTGTCCACGGCGCTGGACGATCCGCAGCGGCCGGTGGCGGCGCTGGTGGGCGGGGCGAAGGTGTCCACCAAGATCCCGGTGCTGGAAAACCTGCTGCCGCGGATGGATCAGATCATCGTCGGCGGCGGCATGGCCAACACGTTCCTGCTGGCGCTGGGCTATGACGTCGGCAAGTCGCTGTGCGAGCCGGATTTCGTGGACACCGCCAAGACCATCATGGCGAAGGCGGAGGAAAACAACTGCGAGATCGTGCTGCCGTCGGACGCCGTGTGCGCCAAGGAGTTCAAGGCCGGCGCCGAGTCGGAGGTGTGCGCGCTGGACGGCGTGCCGAGCGATTCCATGATTCTGGACATCGGCCCGCAGTCCATCGCCGATCTGAAGGTGCGGCTGCAGGATCTGAAGACGCTCTTGTGGAACGGCCCGCTGGGCGCGTTCGAGGTGGAGCCGTTCGACACCGGCACGGTGGAAATCGCCCGCGCGGCCGCCGAGCTGACCAAGGCCGGCAAGCTGGTGACCGTGGCCGGCGGCGGCGACACGGTGGCGGCGCTGAACACGGCTGGAGTCACGGGGGACTTCACCTACGTCTCCACCGCCGGCGGCGCCTTCCTGGAGTGGCTGGAGGGCAAGGAACTGCCAGGCGTGGCGGCGCTGAAACAGAGCACGGCCTGATGCATTTTCGCGCGTCGGCCGGGTGATGGAAATCCGGCCGGCGCGGCGTTGGCTTTTCATGTCCGGCGCGCCAGAAAGGCGGGCGGACGGGAGACTTCTGAGGAGGATGAGACCATGGCAATGATCACCTTGCGGCAGCTGCTGGACTATGCCGCGGAGCATGACTTCGGCCTGCCGGCCTTCAACATCAACAACATGGAGCAGGGCATCGCCATTCTGGAGGCGGCGAAGGAAACCGACTCGCCGGTGATCCTGCAGGCCTCGCGCGGCGCGCGCAACTATGCCGGCGACGTGATGTTGCGCCACCTGATCCAGGCGCTGGTGGAGATGTATCCGGACATCCCCATCTGCATGCATCAGGATCACGGCAACAGCGTCAAGACCTGCCTTTCGGCCATGCAGTATGGCTTCACCTCCGTGATGATGGACGGGTCGCTGGAAGAGGACGCCAAGACGCCGTCGTCCTATGAATACAACGTGGACGTGACGAAGGACGTCAGTCGCCTGGCGCACATGATCGGCGTTTCCGTGGAGGGCGAGCTGGGCTGCCTCGGCTCGCTGGAAACCGGCATGGGCGACAAGGAAGACGGCCACGGCTTCGAGGGCAAGCTGGAGAAAGATCAACTGCTGACCGACCCGGACCAGGCGGCGGACTTCGTGGCCAAGACGAAGGTGGACGCGCTGGCCGTGGCCGTGGGCACCTCGCATGGCGCCTACAAGTTCACGCGCCCGCCCACCGGCGACATCCTGGCCATCGACCGCATCGCCGAAATTCATGCCAGGATCCCGAACACCCACATCGTGATGCACGGGTCGTCTTCGGTGCCGCAGGAGCTGCTGGCCATCATCAACGAATATGGCGGCAACATCCCGGAGACCTATGGCGTGCCGGTGGAGGAGCTGGTGCGCGCCATCAAGATGGGCGTGCGCAAGATCAACATCGACACCGACCTGCGGCTGGCGGCGACCGGCCAGTTCCGCAAGGTGGCGGCGGAGAACCCGCAGGAGTTCGACATCCGCAAGTTCATGAAGCCGGCCATGGAGGCCATGAAGCAGGTGTGCAAGGATCGCTACGAGGCCTTCGGCTGCGCCGGCCATGCCAGCAAGATCAAGCCGATCTCGCTGGCCGAAATGGCCAAGCGCTACGAGTCCGGCGAGCTGGACCCGAAGACGGCCTGAGGCCGCGCGGCGCGATAGCAATACCCGAAAACGCGACACGAAGGGCCGGTTGCCAGGGGCGACCGGCCCTCTTGTCTTGTCGTGTTTGTCGGCTGGCGCATAATACTATCATGCATAAATGACCACCCACCGCCCCGCGCCCCCACCCAACCCCCAAATCATGAAAAACAAGGGCTTGGGTGGGGGCGCGGGGCGGTTTCACCGGTCAGACATTGCGCATCTTGGCATAATGCTTTACATTCAGGTAAAGCAAACGAGGTGCAGGCATGCCAACGGCCAAGCTCAGCAAGAAGGCGCAGCTGGTGCTCCCCGCCGGCATACGGCGGCGGCTGAACATCCGGCCCGGTGACAGGCTGATCCTGGAGGTGGAGGACGATCACGTGGTGCTGCGCAAGGCGCCGGAATCGGACGTGGACGCGCTGCGCCAATACCGCTCCGATGTCTGGAAGGACCATGGGCGGGAGCTGGAGCGCGAACGGGACGAGTGGGACTGATGACCGCGTCCGCCATCGCGGACGGCCAGACCGTCCTGCTCGACACCAGGGTGCTGATCCATTTCCTCGAGGGCCACGAACGGTATGGTCCCGTGGCGGAAGACATTCTGCGGCGCATCGAGCGCGGCGAAATCAAGGGCGTCATTTCCAACCTTGTCTTCGCAGAGTTGCTGGTGCCGCTCTACCGGGAGGGAGAAGCAAAGGCGGCGGCTGGCCTCGTTTCGCGGCTGTCGTCCTTCTCCAATTTGTCAGTGCATGGGCTGGATGTCGAAACGGCCGCCATGGCGGCTCGCCTGTGCGCCGAACACGGCCTGCGCACGCCGGATGCCCTTCATGCCGCCACCGCCATCATGGCAGGCGCAGATGGAATCCTTACCAACGATCGACAACTGCGCCGGCTGGAAGGCGAAGACCTGAAGATCTGGCTATTTGACGATCTGTCTCATTGAGATGTTTCTTGCGCCAAATCCGGGCTGCGGCATGGCGGCGGGTTGCCTGATGGGGCGGTTTCTGTCAATTCTGGGGCAACGGGCGGGCCGGGGCTGAGCGGTCCGCTGCAACGGACAAGCGCACGGGAGTGGCGACATGCAGGATCAGATCATCATCGCGCCGTCGATGCTGTCTTCGGACTTCTCGCGGCTGAAGGAGGAAATCGAGGCCATCGAGCGGGCCGGCATGGACT
>JALVFB010000057.1 GCA_027030295.1 Hyphomicrobiales bacterium | reverse complement strand
CGGGCGCACGCGTATCGTGGCGCTGACGGTGCGGGCGGATGACGCGCTGCTGAAGGCCATTCGCGAGGCGGTGCGCCCGGATTATGTGCAGGCGCATGGGGACGAACCGGTGGAGCGCATCGCCGCCATCGGGCGGTTGATGGGGTGTCCGGTCATTCGCGCCTTTCGCCTGAAGGGGGCGGACGACCTCCAGCAGGTAACCGCCTTTTCGCCGCACATCGCCTTTCCGCTGTTCGATGCCTGGCACGACCGGGCGGACCTGCCCGGCGGCATGGGCAGGGCCTTCGACTGGTCGTGGCTGCGCGGCTGGCGGGAGCCGTTCATGCTGGCCGGCGGCCTGAGCCCGGACAACGTGGCCGACGCCATCGCCGCCACCGGCGCGCCGATGGTGGATGTCTCCTCCGGCGTGGAAGCGGCGCGCGGGCGCAAGGATCCGGCGCTGATCGAGCAGTTCATCCGGCGGGCGAAGGGTGCCGCGTGATCAGTGCTTGCAACCGCCAGGCGCGCGGACTATATAGGGGGCGCGAACCCCATAGCCTTCCGACAAGGAAGGCCGAACAGGCGGGTGGGTCCGGCGACGGGCCCGCCATTTTTGTTATATGGCGGCACCGGCCCGCTCCCCGAGCCGACCACCCAGATCGTGGGGTGAGTGGCCGGGTGGGGAAGCGGGCCGGAAGATAGGCCGCGTTGACGGGTGAATCGGGCGCCATGAGTGGCAACGAGGACAGGCGACTGAAACGCGAGGTGGGCGTGGCCGAGGAGGTGGCGCGGCTGGTGGAGCCGCTCGTCGAATCCATGGGCTATCGCCTGGTGCGCGTGCGCATGGCCGGGCGCGACTTGCAGATCATGTGCGAGCGCCCGGACGGCACGCTCGCCATCGACGACTGCGTGGCCATCTCGCGCGCCGTCTCGCCGCTGCTGGACGTGGAAGACCCGGTGCGCGGCTCCTACAACCTGGAGATTTCCTCGCCGGGCATTGCGCGCCCCCTGGTGCGTCCGGAGGACTTCGAGCGCTACGCCGGGCACATTGCGAAGATCGAGATGATCACGCCGATCGACGGCCGCAAGCGCTTTCGCGGCGTGCTGGAAGGGTTCGACGTGGAGACGGATGAAGTGCGGCTGTTCATCCCGGCGGAGGAGGCCGGCGGCGAAAAGGGCGCGGCAGACGTGCTCATCGGCCTGCCGTTCGCCGACATCGACACGGCGAAGCTGGTGATGACGGATGCGTTGATGAACGAGGCGGCGCGCCGGGCCGGGAAGGGCGAGGGCGTGCAGGATGGCAGCGTGCGGGACGCCGGCTCTGGCAAGGGCCGGAAGAAACGGAATAACGGAAGCAACACGGGGTGAAGACATGACGGATGCTGTGAGCGCCAACAAGCTGGAACTGGTGCGCATCGCCGAGGCGGTGGCGCGCGAGAAGGACATCGACAAGCAGGTCGTGCTCAGGGCCATGGAAGAGGCCATTCAGCGCGCCGCGCGCTCGCGTTATGGCGCGGAGCTGGACATTCGCGCCCACATCGACCCGAAGACGGGCGAGACGACGCTGTGGCGGGTGCGCACGGTGGTGGACGAGGTGGAGGATCATCACCGCGAAATCTCGCTGGAAGAGGCGCGCCAGATCAAGCCGGACGCGGAGATCGGCGACGAGCTGAAAGACCCGCTGCCGCCCATCGAGTTCGGCCGGGTGGCGGCGCAGAGCGCCAAGCAGGTGATCGTGCAGCGGGTGCGCGAGGCCGAGCGCGAGCGCCAATACAACGAATACAAGGATCGCGTCGGCGAGATCGCTTCCGGCGTGGTCAAGCGGGTGGAATTCGGCAATGTCATCGTCGATCTGAACCGGGCCGAGGCCGTCATCCCGCGGCGCGAGACGCTGCCGCGCGAGCATTTCCAGCCGGGCGACCGCGTGCGCGCCTACATCTATGACGTGCGCCGCGAACAGAAGGGGCCGCAGATCTTCCTCTCGCGCACGCGGCCCGAATTCATGGCCAGGCTGTTCGCCCAGGAGGTGCCGGAGATCTATGACGGCACGGTGGAGATCGTGGCGGTGGCGCGCGATCCCGGCTCGCGGGCGAAGATCGCCGTGCGGTCGCTGGATCCCTCCATCGACCCGGTGGGCGCCTGCGTGGGCATGCGCGGCTCGCGCGTGCAGGCGGTGGTGAACGAGCTGCAGGGCGAGAAGATCGACATCATCCAGTGGACGCCGGACGTGGCCTCGTTCGTGGTCAACGCCCTGGCGCCGGCGGAGGTGTCCAAGATCGTGCTCGACGAGGACGCCAAACGCATCGAGGTGGTGGTGCCGGAAGACCAGCAGTCTCTGGCCATCGGCCGGCGCGGCCAGAACGTGCGTCTGGCCTCGCAGCTGGCGGGCTGGGACATCGACATCATGACCGAGGAGGAAGAGGCCGAAAAGCGCCAGAAGGAGTTCCTGGAGAACACCGAGCTGTTCATGAAGGCGCTGGACGTGGACGAAATGCTGGCGCAACTGCTGGCGTCTGAAGGCTTCACCTCGGTGGAGGAGCTGGCCTACGTGGACGTGGCGGAAATCGCCGGCATCGAGGGGCTGAACGAGGAGATCGCCGAGGAAATCCAATCGCGCGCGCGTGAATATCTGGAGCGCGAGGCGGCGGCGCTGGAAGAGGAACGCCAGCAACTGGGCGTGGAGGACGCGGTGCTGGAAGTGGCGCACATGACGCCGGAGATCGCCGTGAAACTGGGCCGCGAGGGCATCAGGACGGTGGAAGACCTGGCCTATTGCGCCACCGACGAGCTGGTGGGCTGGCGCGAGCGCAAGGACGGCGAAAGTGTGTTCCACGAGGGCATCCTGTCGCCGAAGGACCTCTCGCCGCAGGAAGCGGAGGAAATGATCATGGATGCGCGGGTGAAGGCCGGGTTGATCGAGCCGGAGGCGGAAGAAGCGGATGAACAGGAAGAAGCCGTTTCCGATGAAGGCGGCGAGGCCGACAAGTGAGGCCGGCGCCTGAACGAAAAAACACGGAACCGCCATGGGCAGGAAGACGGATCACGTGCCGGAGCGCACCTGCATCGCCACGCGCGAGACGCACCCGCGCGCGGCCCTGCTGCGGTTCGTGCTGTCGCCCGATGGCGAGGTGGTGTTCGACCTGAAGGGCAATCTTCCGGGACGTGGCGCGTGGGTGAAGCCGGCGCGTGATGCGCTGGAGGAAGCCGTGCGGCGCCGTGCCTTTTCCCGCGCCTTCAAGGCGCCGGTGAAAGCACCGGACGGTCTGCCCGAGCGCGTTGTTTCGCAACTGAAGGAAGCGGCCATCGCCACGCTGTCGCTGGCGCGCAAGGCGGGCGCGGCGGTGGCCGGGTTCGACAAGGTGCGCGAGGCGCTGCGCGCCGGCGACGTGGCGGTGCTGATCGCGGCCGTTGATGGCGCCGAAGACGGGCGGCGCAAGCTGCTGGCGCTGGCGCGGGCGGCGAATCCCGGCGCGATGCTGGTGGAAACGCTCGATTCGCGGGAATTGGGTTTGGCTTTTGGCCGCGAGCGTGTCATACATGCGGCAATGAAACCGGGCGGGCTGGCGGACAAATTCCTGCAACTGGCCCGCAAGGTGGCGGGGCTGACGAACGGCCGGGTGGAGCCGGTCGCCATCTCCCGCCCAGAGGAAATGGAAAAGAACGGACGATGAGCGATTCCGACAAGAAGGGCGGCAAGCCGACGCTGAGCCTGAAACGCACGACGCTGGAAATGGGCCGCGTCAAGCAGAACATCGGGCATGGCCGCTCCAAGACGGTGGTGGTGGAAACCCGGCGCAAGCGCGTCATCACGCCGCCGGGCAAGGGGGGTGCGACGGCGGAAAAGCCGGCGGCGCCGAAGATGCCCGAGCCGGAGAAACCGCTGGCGGGCAGGAAGCCGAAAGCGGCGCCGAAGAAACCCGCGCAGCCCCGCCCGGAAGAAGCCGACAGCCTGAAGGGCCTCACGCCGGAGGAGCGCGAGGCGCGTCTGCGCGCCATCGAGAAGGCCAAGGAACTGGCCATCGAGGAAGAAAAGCGCCGCGCCGAGGAGGCGAAGCGCCGCGCCGAGGAGGAAGCCCGGCGCAAGGCCGAGGAAGAGGAGCGTCAGCGCAAGCTGGCCGAGGAGGCGGCGAAGCGCGAGGCCGAGGAGGCCGCGCGGCGCAAGGCCGAGGAACAGGGCAAGCGCGCCAAGCCCAAGGCGGAAGCGCCCAAGGCCGCCGCCAGGCCCAAGGCCAAGGAAGAGCCGAAGAAGAAGCGCGAGCACAAGCCGGCGCGGCCGGTGAAGGGCGCGGGCGAGAAGCGCCGCGGAAAACTCACCATCGCCAAGGCCCTTTCCGGCGAGACGGAGGAGGAGCGCGCCCGTTCGCTGGCCGCCTTCCGCCGCCGCATGGAGCGGCAGAAGAAGCAGCAGCAGGGCATTTCCGACCAGCCGCGCGAGAAGGTTTCGCGCGAGGTGGTCATTCCGGAGGCCATCACCATCCAGGAGCTGGCCAACCGCATGGCCGAGCGGGCGGTGGACGTCATCAAGTTCCTGATGCAGCAGGGGCAGATGCACAAGATCACCGACGTGATCGACGCCGATACCGCCGAGCTGATCGCCATGGAATTCGGCCACAAGCCCAAGCGCGTGTCCGAGGCCGACGTGGAGGAAGGGCTGGAAGGCCCGGAAGACCGTCCGGAAGACCTGAAGCCCCGGCCGCCGGTGATCACCGTGATGGGCCACGTGGACCACGGCAAGACCTCGCTGCTGGACGCCATCCGCCAGACCCGGGTGGTGGACTCGGAAGCCGGCGGCATCACCCAGCACATCGGCGCCTACCAGGTGAATACGGCGGAAGGCAGGATCACCTTCCTCGACACGCCGGGGCACGAGGCGTTCTCGTCCATGCGCGCGCGTGGCGCCAAGGCCACGGATATCGTGGTGCTGGTGGTGGCCGCCGATGACGGCGTGAAGCCGCAGACGGTGGAGGCCATCAGCCACGCCCGGGCGGCGGAGGTGCCCATCATCGTCGCCATCAACAAGATCGACAAGCCCGACGCCGACCCCAACCGGGTGCGCACCGAGCTGATGCAGCACGAGGTGTTCGTGGAGAGCATGGGCGGCGAGGTGCAGGACGTGGAGGTTTCGGCCAGGACGGGGCAGGGCATTCCGGAGCTGCTGGAGGCCATCAACCTGCAGGCCGAACTGATGGAGCTGAAGGCCAATCCGGAGCGGCCGGCGGAAGGCATCGTGATTGAGGCCAAGCTGGAAAAGGGGCGCGGGCCGGTGGCCACGGTGCTGGTGCAGCGCGGCACGCTCAAGGTGGGCGACATCGTGGTGGCCGGCGCCGCCTGGGGCCGGGTGCGCGCGCTCATCAACGACCTGGGCCAGCGGGTGAAGGAGGCCGGCCCCAGCACCCCGGTGGAAATCCTGGGCTTTCATGGCGTGCCGGAGGCCGGAGACAAGCTGCACGTGGTGGAGACGGAGGCTCGCGCACGGGAGATCGCCGAATATCGCGAGCGCAAGAAGCGCGAGGCGAGGGGCGCGGCCATGCGCAAGGCCTCGCTGGAGCAGCTGATGAACCAGATGAAGGAAGGGGAGCTGAAGGAGTTTCCCGTGCTGGTGAAGGCGGACGTGCAAGGCTCGGCGGAGGCCATCGTGCAGGCGCTGGAGAAGCTGGGCAACGAGGAGGTGCGCGCGCGCATCGTGCACTATGGCGTGGGTGGCATCTCCGAATCCGACGTGCAGCTGGCTTCGGCCACCGGGGCGGTCATTCTCGGCTTCAACGTGCGCGCCGACCGCAAGGCGCGCGAGCTGGCCGAGCGCGAGGGCATCGAAATCCGCTATTACAATATCATCTACGACCTGGTGGACGACATCAAGGCCGCCATGTCCGGCCTGCTGGAGCCGGAGATCCGCGAAACGCACCTGGGCAACGCGGAGGTGCTGGAAGTGTTCAAGGTTTCCGGCGTGGGCAGGGTGGCCGGCTGCCGGGTGACCGAAGGCGTGGTGCGCCGCGGCGCCGGCGTGCGGCTCATCCGCGACAACGTGGTCATCTACGAAGGCAAGCTGACCTCGCTGAAGCGCTTCAAGGACGAGGTGGAGGAAGTGCCCGCCGGGCAGGAATGCGGCATGGCCTTCGAGAACTTCCAGGACATCAAGAAGGGCGACGTGGTGGAGTGCTACCAGGTCGAGAAGATCGAGCGCAGCCTGTGATGTTCGCGTGCAACGGGTGAACCATGTCGTCATTCCCGCGAAGGCGGGAATCCACTCAAATCGGAAGCAGGTTCATGGATCCCCGCCTTCGCGGGGATGACGGTTCATTGAAACGTTGGGGAACATGAGCAGAGGACGCAAACCGCCGTCGCAACGGCAGTTGCGGGTGGCGAAACTCATTCGCGAGGCGCTGGGCGAGGCCTTCGTCATGCGCCGCATCGACGAGCCAGGGCTGGATCTCGCAGGCGTCTCGGTGACGGACGTGGACATCTCGCCCGACCTGAAGCAGGCCACCGTCTACGTGCGGCCGCTGCTGGCGACGCAGAAGGAAGGACTGGCGGAGATGCTGAACGAGAACGCCGGACGCATTCGCGCCGTCATCGCGCCGGCGTTGAGAGGTTTGAAGTTCATGCCGCGGCTGCATTTCCGGCTCGACACGGCGGCGGACTACGGCGCGCACATCGACGAGTTGCTGCGCCAGGCGCGGCGCGATGAAAACGATTGACGGACGAACGGACATGGCACGCAGACGAGGAAAGAGGCGCGGACGGCCGGTGCATGGCTGGCTGGTGCTGAACAAGCCGCTGGACATGACTTCCACGGAAGCGGTGAACGTGGTGAAAAGGCTGTTCAACGCGCGGAAGGTGGGCCATGGCGGCACGCTGGACCCGTTGGCCACGGGCGTGTTGCCCATCGCTTTCGGCGAAGCCACCAAGACGGTGCAGTTCGCCATGGACAGCGCCAAGACCTACCGCTTCACGGTGCGCTGGGGCGAGGAGCGCAGCACCGACGACGCCGAGGGCGAGGTGGTGAAAACCTCCGATGCGCGCCCCACGCGCGAGGATATCGAGGCGCTGCTGCCGGCCCATACCGGCGCCATCATGCAGGTGCCGCCGACCTTCTCGGCCATCAAGGTGAAGGGTGAACGCGCCTATGACCTGGCGCGCGACGGCGAGGCGGTGGAGCTGGCGCCGCGCGAGGTGATGATATACGACCTGAAGCTGGTGGACATGCCCGACGCCGACACGGCGGTGTTCGAGGCCGTCACCGGCAAGGGCGCCTATGTGCGGGCGCTGGCGCGCGACATGGGGCGGGAGCTTGGCTGCCTGGGCCACATCGCGCAGCTTGAACGCACCGCCGTGGGGCCGTTTACCATCGACAAGGCAATAACACTGGAAAAGCTGGAGGAATTGCGCCATAAGGACGCCGACCGCACGGCGCTGGACGCCGTGTTGCTGCCGATCACGACCGCGCTGGCCGACATCCCGGCGCTGGCCGTCGATCAGCAGCAGGCCGCCCGCATCGCTTCCGGCCAGGCCGTTCTGCTGCGCGGGGCCGACGCCCCGGTGGCGGAGGAAACCGTGCTCGTTATCTGGAAAGGGCGTCCGGTGGCGCTGGGCACGGTCGAGGCCGGCATGCTGAAGCCGAAGAGGGTGTTCAACCTGAACGGTTAGTCAAGGGGCGGCGGGTTCTTGAAGGAGAGGCGGCACCGGCCCTCTCCCCCTCCCGGCCTCCCAATTGTGGGGCCACGAGGCCGTGAGGGGAAGAGGGCCGGTGCGAAGTTGCCTCCGTCCTTCTTCTGGAGACAACCTTGAACGAGGAGATGGAAACCGATGTCGATCACGCCAGAGCGCAAGCAGGAACTGATCAGGGAATTCGCCCGTTCGGAGGGCGACACCGGCTCGCCGGAGGTGCAGGTGGCCATTCTCACCGAACGCATCAACAACCTGACCGACCATTTCAAGCAGCACCACAAGGACAACCATTCCCGCCGCGGCCTGCTGAAGCTGGTTTCGCAGCGGCGCAAGCTGCTTGACTATCTCAAGCGCAAGGACGAAAGCCGTTATCAGGATCTGATCAAGAAGCTGGGCCTGCGCCGCTAAGCGGAAGGCGCATCGCCCATCGCATGTCCGCATCTTGCTTGTCTGCGCCGGGGCTTTCCCGCAAGGCCCCGGCCCCGGCAAATGGCCAGACCGCCGCAAGCAGGATGAGGGAGCAAGCAATCCAGGCGGTCAGCCAGCGGGGGAAGGCCCCCGCCCAACACAAGCTGGAAGAGAAGCAAGAACCATGTTCGACATAAAGACCGTGGAAATCGAGTGGGGCGGACGCCCGCTCAAGCTGGAAACGGGCCACGTGGCCCGGCAGGCGGACGGCGCGGTGGTCGCCACCTATGGCGAAACCACCGTGCTGGCCACCGTGGTGGCGGAAAAGCACCCGCGTCCGGGGCTGGATTTCTTTCCGCTCACCGTGAACTACCAGGAAAAGACCTATGCCGCGGGCAAGATCCCCGGCGGTTATCTCAAGCGCGAGGGCCGGCCCAGCGAGAAGGAAACGCTGGTGTCGCGGCTCATCGACCGGCCCATCCGGCCGCTGTTCGACCCGGACTTCAAGGTGGAGACGCAGGTCATCGCCACCGTGCTGTCGCACGATCTGGAAAACGATCCGGACATCGTGGCCATGGTGGCGACCTCCGCCGCGCTGGCCATCGCCAACCTGCCGTTCAAGGGGCCCATCGGCGCCGCCCGCGTCGGGCTGATCGAGGGCGCCTTTGTTCTCAACCCGATGATCGAGGACATGGAGGACAGCAAGCTCGACCTGGTTGTGGCGGGCACGAAGGACGCCGTGCTGATGGTGGAATCGGAGGCGCAGGAGCTGTCCGAGGACGACATGCTGGGCGCGGTGATGTTCGGACACGAGCAGTTCCAGCCCGTCATCGCCGCCATCGAGGAGCTGGCCGCGCAGACCGCCAGGCCGCCGCGCGAGGTGGAGAAGAAGGACATCTCCGAGCTGGTGGCGAAGGTGAAGGAGCTGGCGGAGGACGACCTGAAGCAGGCCTATGCGATCCCGGAGAAAATGGCGCGTCATGACGCCGTGGACGCCGTGCGCGAAAAGGTGCTGGAGGCGCTGTGCCCGGAAGAGCAGGCCGAGGCCGGCGAGTGCGAGCCGGGGCTGGTGAAGGAAGCCTTCAAGAAGGTGGAGAAGGAAATCGTCCGGGGCCGGATTCTCGACACCGGCACGCGCATCGACGGGCGCAAGCTGGACGAGGTGCGGCCCATCGTGTCGGAAGTGGGCGTGCTGCCGCGCACCCATGGCTCGGCGCTGTTCACCCGCGGCGAGACGCAGGCGCTGGTGGTGACCACGCTGGGCACCGGCGAGGACGAGCAGTTCGTCGATGCGCTGGAGGGCACCTACCGCCAGAACTTCATGCTGCATTACAACTTCCCGCCGTTCTCCGTCGGCGAGGTGGGGCGCGTGGGCTTCACCGGGCGGCGCGAGATCGGGCATGGCAAGCTGGCCTGGCGGGCCATTCATCCGGTGATGCCGGATTCAACGCAGTTCCCCTACACGGTGCGCGTGGTTTCGGAGATCACCGAATCCAACGGCTCGTCCTCCATGGCCACGGTGTGCGGCGCGTCGCTGTCGCTGATGGACGCCGGCGTGCCCATCAAGCGCCCGGTTTCGGGCATCGCCATGGGGCTGATCCTGGAGGGCGAGCGTTTCGCGGTGCTCTCCGACATCCTGGGCGACGAGGATCACCTGGGCGACATGGACTTCAAGGTGGCCGGCACCGAGGAGGGCATCACGTCCTTGCAGATGGACATCAAGGTCACCGGCATCACCGAGGAGATCATGCGCACCGCGCTGCAGCAGGCCAAGGCCGGCCGCGCCCATATTCTCAATGAGATGAAGAAGGCGCTGGAAACCTCCCGCCCCGAACTGACGGAGCGGGCGCCACGGATCGAGGTCATCACCGTGCCGGTGGCGAAGATCCGCGACGTGATCGGGCCGGGCGGCAAGGTGGTGCGCGAGATCGTGGAAAAGACCGGGGCGAAGATCGACATCGCCGACGATGGCACCATCAAGGTCGCCTCCACCGACCGCGAGGCCATCGCCAAGGCCATCGAATGGATCAAGGGCCTGACCGAAGAGCCGGAAGTGGGCAAGATTTACGAAGGCAAGGTGGTGAAGGTGGTGGACTTCGGCGCCTTCGTGAATTTCTTCGGCGCCAAGGATGGCCTGGTGCACATCTCCGAGCTGGCGCCGCGCCGGGTGGCCAAGGTGACCGACGTGGTCAAGGAAGGCGACGTGGTGAAGGTGAAGCTGCTGGCCATCGACCAGCGCGGCAAGGTGCGCCTGTCGATGAAGGCGGTGGACCAGGAAACCGGCGAAGACCTGACGCAGAAGCAGGAGGGCTGAGCCGCGCCGGCGCCCGACCGGTCGTGGTCACATCTTCCCGTCACGCCGGCTTTCGCCGGGGAGACGGAGTGCAATTCGTGCCGGTGGTCGTTGTGGCCACCGGCGTTTTTCGTGATGCGTTGACAGACCTTGCGCGGCTAACCATCTGAAAGGGCGCGTGGCCGCGTTCGCGGCGGAAGATCAGCGGGTGATCAGATGGAATTCAAGGACTATTACAAGATCCTCGGTGTCGAGCGCGGCGCCGGCAAGGACGAGATCAAGCGCGCCTATCGCAAGCTGGCGCGCAAGTATCATCCCGACCTCAACAAGGCGCCGGACGCCGAGGAGAAATTCAAGGAGATACAGGAGGCCTACGAGGTGCTCTCCGACGAGGAGAAGCGCAAGGCCTATGACGCGCTGGGGCCGAACTGGAAGGCCGGCCAGCAGTTCCGCCCGCCGCCGGGCTGGGAGGAACAGTTCGGCTTCGGCCGCGCCGGCGCAGGCGGCGGGCATGCGGGTGCGGAAGGGTTCGGCTTTGGCGACGCGGGCGGCTTTTCCGATTTCTTCGAGACCCTGTTCGGCGCCATGGGCGGCGGCGGAAGCGGCGGCGGTTTTCGCAGCTTTCGTTTTTCCACCGGCGGTGGGGGCGGCATGCGGGTGAAGGGCGAGGACATCCACGCCCGTCTGACCATCGACCTGGCCGATGCCTACACCGGCGCGGAGCGCACCATCACCCTGCAGGTGCCGGAGCAACAGCCCGACGGCAGCGTGCGGACGAAAACGAAAACGCTGACCGTGCGCATCCCCAAGGGCGTGCGCGAGGGCCAGCACATCCGCCTGAAGGGGCAGGGCGCGCCGGGGCTGAACGGCGGCCCGCCGGGCGATCTGTATCTGGAGGTTTCCTTCCGGCCCGATTCGCGCTTCCGGGTGGACGGGCGCGACATCCATGTCGATCTGCCGGTGGCGCCGTGGGAGGCGGCGCTGGGGGCGAAGGTGACGGTGCCGCTGCCCGTCGGCGCGGTGGAGATGAAGATCCCCGCCGGATCGCAGTGCGGGCGCAAGCTGCGGCTGAAGGGAAAGGGCCTGCCGGGCAGGACGCCGGGCGATCTCTATGTGGTGCTGAAAGTGGTGCTGCCGCCGGCGGACACGGCGGAGGCCAAGGCATTCTATGAGGACATGAAAAAACGGTTCGCGGCGTTCGATCCGCGCGCAGGCATGAGGGTGTGAGGCCATGACGCGGCGCAGGCATGACATCGCGCCCCTGATGGGCGAACTCATCGAGGAGCGGCCCGCCTGTTCACTCCTGGAGCTGGCGGCGCTTTCCGGCGTGCCGGCGGAGACGCTGGTGGAATACGTGGAAATCGGCCTGATCGAACCGGTGAGCGGTCGCGGCGCCCGTGATTGGCGATTCGCCGGTTCGGCGGTAATGCGGTTGAAGCGGGCCGAACGGCTGGCGCAGGACTTCCTGCTGGAGCCGGAGGCGCTGGCGCTGGTGCTTGACCTGCTCGACGAGATCGACGATTTGCGCCGCCGACTCCGGCGTTTGCAGGGAGAGGCCGATATCCTGTAGGATCGTGCCGAAGGCCGTGTTGAAACCGCGACGGATGGCATGATTCGCTACGATCTGGTTTGCGCGGAAGGGCACCTGTTCGACGCCTGGTTTTCCGATTCCGCGAGCTTCGACGAACAGGTGGCGGCGGGGCTGGTGGCCTGCCCCGTGTGTGGTTGCTCGCGGGTGGAAAAGCAACTCATGGCTCCTTCCGTGACCGCCGCGAAAAGCGGAAAAGCGGGATTGGCCGCGGAAACGGCGAAACTGCGCGCCATGGTGCGGGCGCTGCACGAGCATGTGCGGCGCGAGGCGGAATATGTCGGCCGGCGCTTTCCGGAAGAGGCGCGCAAGCGCGCGGAGGAGGATGACGCGAAGCCCATCTGGGGCGAGGCCAGCGGCGAGGAGGTGCGCGCGCTGCGCGAGGAGGGCATCGAGGTGCTGCCTCTGCCGCCCCTGCCGGAGAAGAAGAACTGACGGGGCCGATGGCGCCGTAAACCTTTTCCATTGGAAACATGCTGTCATTTGCGGTTTGCGTCCGCCACGCATAAAAGCGGGGCGGGAGGTTCGCGCATGCCGCAGCACGCAAAAACCATTGCGCTGACCGGCGCCACCGGCTTCGTCGGCGGCCACCTGCTGCGCCGCCTGTTGGAGCGCGGCCACACGGTGCGGGCGCTGGCACGCCAGCCGCAGCGGTTGCGGGAAGCGGCGAAGACGGGGAGGCTGGAGATCGTCGCCGGCGATCTGCGGGACGCGAGTGCGCTGGACAGTCTGCTTGCGGGCGCCGATGCGCTGGTGCACGTGGCGGGGCTGGTGAAGGCGCGCCAGCGGCGGGAATTCTTCGAGGTCAACGCCGAGGCCACGGAGCGGCTGATGCTGGAGGCGGCGCGGCGGGGCGTGCCGCGCGTGGTGCATGTCTCGTCGCTGGCGGCGCGCGAGCCGGCGCTGTCGTCCTATGCCCGCTCCAAGCGCGCCGGCGAGGAGGCGGCGCTGACGGCGCTGGGCGGTCAGGTGGTGGTGGTGCGCCCGCCGGCCGTCTATGGCCCCGGCGACGAAGCCACCCTGGGGCTGATCGATCAGCTCTCCAGGCGGCGGGGGCTGGTGCCGGGGCGCAGGGACATGCGCTTTTCGCTGCTGCATGTGCGCGACCTCGCCGAGGCGCTCATGCGGCTGGCCACATCGGAGGTGGCCGGCGGCGAGGTGCTGGAGATCGACGATGGGCGTGATGGCGGCTATTCCTGGGACGATCTGGCGGCGGTGGCGGCGGCGGCGCTGAAGCGGCCGGTGCGGCTGCATTGCCTGCCGCGGCCGCTGGTGGCGGCGGCGGGCACGGCGGCGGAGGCGCTGGCCGGCGTGCTGGGCCGGGCCTTCATGCTGAACCGCGAGAAGGTGAACGAGCTGTATCATCACGACTGGGTGGCGCGCTCGCCGAAGGTGCAGGAGCGGCTGGACTGGACACCGGCGCTGCAATTTGCTCAGGGTTTTCCCGACACGCTGCAATACTGGTGCGCGCAAGGGCGGCTGCCGGCGCGGCGGCTGGCCCCGGTGGCGAAGACGGAGAGGAAGGAATGAGCGTGGACAGGCAACAGGTGGAAGCCACCATCCGCGATCTGCTGGCGGGCTACAACAAGGACGGCGTGGAGCTGACGCCGGAAACCGACATCGCCGCCGATCTGAACATCGATTCGGCCGATGTGCTGAATTTCGTCATGGAGGTGGAGGACGCCTTCGACGTGGACATTTCGCTGAACGAACTGTCCGACGTGCGCACCATCGCGCAACTGGTCGATCTGGTGGCGGAGCGCGTCGGGGCCTGAATGCGCCAGCGTGAGCGAGGAAAGGAGTGCATGGTGGATCTGCTGGAGAAATATCGCGCGGCGAAGGAGCGCCACGACTTGCTGGCGAGCATCGGCGTGGATGCCGTGGGGCTGGTGAACGACCGCATCCTCTCGCCGACGCGGGCCATCATCGGCGGGCGCGAGATCATCCTCGCCGGCACCAACAACTACATGGGCGTCACCTTCGAGCCGGAATGCATCCGCGCCGGGCAGAAGGCGATGGAGGAATTCGGCACCGGCACCACCGGCTCGCGCATCGCCAACGGCACCTATTCGCTGCACGGGCAGATGGAGCGGGCGCTGGCCGAATTCATGGGACGGCGGCACTGCATGGTGTTCTCCACCGGCTTTCAGGCCAATCTGGGCATGATCGCCGGCCTGTGCGGGCCGGACGACACCATTTTCATCGATGCCGATTCGCATGCCTCCATCTTCGACGGGTGCCGCCTGTCGGGGGCGAAGGTGGTGCTGTTCCGCCACAACGACCCGGACCATCTGGCGAAGCGCCTGGCGCGGCACGACCCGGGCAAGGGCGGGCGGCTGGTGATCCTGGAAGGCATCTATTCCATGCTGGGCGACACCGCGCCGCTGCGCGATTTCGTGGCGCTGAAACGGGAGCATGACTTCCAGCTGCTGGTGGACGAGGCCCATTCCTTCGGCGTGCTGGGCGAGAAGGGCCGTGGGCTGGCCGAGCGGGAAGGAGTGGAAGAGGATGTGGACTTCATCGTCGGCACCTTCTCCAAGTCGCTGGGCGGCATCGGCGGCTATGCGGTGAGCGATCATCCCGACTTCGAGGTGCTGCGCTATACCGCGCGGCCCTACATGTTCACCGCCGCCCCGGCGCCGGCCTCCATCGCCGCCGCCCTGTGCGCGCTCAAGATCATCCGCGAACAGCCCGAACGGCGGGCGTGGCTGCGCACCCTCTCCGAGCGCCTGCATGCGGGGCTGAAGGCGGAGGGGTTCACCCTTGGCGTGGACGAGATTTCGCCGGTGGTGGCGGTCATCTGCCCGGACGAGAAGGCGGCGGTGGCCATGTGGAACGGCCTGTTGCAGGCCGGCGTCTATGTGAACCTGGCGTTGCCGCCGGGCACGCCGAACAAGCTCTCGCTGATGCGCTGTTCGGTTTCCGCCGCGCACACGGAAGAGGAGGTGGACGCGGTGATCGCCGCCTTCGTCGCGGTGCGCCGGCAACTGGTGGAACAGGGGCTGTGGCCGCGGGAATGAGGAACGGGAAACGCGCGAGCGCGCCATGATACCAAGATGCATAAAGAACCACCCACCGTCCCGCGCCCCCACCCAACCCCCAAATTATGAAAAACAAGGGCCTGAGGGGCGCGGGGCGGTTTCACCGGTCAACCTTTGCGCAGATTGGTATGACTCCTTTCGGTGAACGGGTGCGGGCGCTGCGCGAACAGCGCGGCATGAGCCTGAAGGCGCTGGCGGCGGCGCTGGGGGTGAGCGCGGCCTATCTCTCGGCGCTGGAGCACGGGCGAAGGGGA
>JALVFB010000056.1 GCA_027030295.1 Hyphomicrobiales bacterium | reverse complement strand
GGCGGACAGGCGAGGCAGGCGGCCACCAGGGCGGGCGGACAGGCGAGGCAGGCGGCCACCAGGGCGGGCGGACAGGCGAGGCAGGCGGCCACCAGGGCGCGCAAAAGAAAACCGCCCGGCGGATGTCCGCCGGGCGGCCGGAATGTCAGCCCCGCCAAGGCGCGGACAGCAGGCGCGCCAGCGCCCAGGCTATCAGCGCCGCCAGCAGATCATACATGGCGGCCCCACGAAAGATGCGATGACCTCATGCACCCGCCTATCGAGCCTGCCCACCGCATCCTGTATTGCTGACTCGCAATCGCGCAGGGCGATAGCCTCTGGCGGATACTCGGGCAGGGAGTCCATCATCAAGAGGGCATCCACCGTGCCCGGCTCATACAGGCGCTCGATGTCACGGGCCGCCCTGGCAAGCTCAGACGCCAGGACGGCAAGGCCGGTGCGGACGGCGGCGATTTTGCGCACCACGCACGCCGCCTCTGGCGTAATGTGGCCTACGGTGTCCACATCATCCGGGGCCACCACCACGCCAATCGATAGATCTGGGTATATGTTATTTAAGTCGTAATACATGTCGATGACTCCCCTCTTTGCTCGAGGTGTTGACGGTGCCGGACGGGTGAACCGTCCGGCGATTTTCGTTCAGGCCGCGCCCTTGAGAATCTCTAAGGCACGGGCCACGTCGCCGCTCTCGATAGCCCGGGCGGCGTCGCGCCACACGTGAGTCGGGGCTTCCAGCGGCGCGGCGTCCGTGAGGCGATCTGCATCGTCCGCCGTGATAATCGCGTCTACATCCCTGGCGCGCTCCAACGCCCAGTCGAAATCGTGCATCGCTTGGGCAGCGTCATGAGAGGCGTGCCAGCCCGCCGCGAATGCTTCTACCATCGTTTCCGCCGCGCGAAAGCCAAGCGCAGTGGGCATCCCGGATGTGGAAAAATAGTCCTGCCCGTCAGGACAAATGCGGTAACGGGTAACCCCGTCGCCGGGAGACCAGGTTGCAATGTGGTAGCCGACGGGCAGACGGTTGTTCAGGATGTCGATACGTTTGCTCATGGTTTTGACTCCTCTTTCCGGATCGATACTCTCATTGGGCTATGTGCACGGCCATGCCGCCAAGCGCTTCTTCCGCGGCCTCTTTGGCGGCCCGGAAGGTCTCCAGCGCCTCGATAATCTCGGCGGCGCGGTCGGGATCGGACGGATCGACGCCGCTACGCACGGCATCGATCACCGTGCGCATGGCGTCCTCTACATTCTCGCCGCCCATCACGACCGACGGGAATTCCAGACCGAACATATCCGCCGCCTCATATAGCGCAGTGACGTGCTCCGGCGGATCGTCGGCATCGAGGACAATATCTTCAGCGGCGGCGCGGATGGTTTCCGCGGCCTGCCATGCCGCCAGCGTCAAACCGCCGTCGGCGAAAGAGATGTCCACCTCTTCCACGTCCACATCATCATTATCACCATCGGCGAAAAACCACGCCGCGGCGCATCCCGGGCAATGGCGAAAATCCGCCACCTGCCATTGCGACGGCCGGCCGTCATAGTAGATCGTGGCGGCGGCGTCGCCCCAGTGACGGGCGGACACTAACACGGCGTCCCCCCATGGGGCGTGGTAAACGTAGGTGCCGGAAACCAGAGCCGGCGGAAGAAGGACGGCATCCATGGTTTGACTCCTCTTGCTCAGGGTGTTGCCGGTGCCGGGCGGTCAAACCGTCCAGCGATTTTCGTTTCAGGCGGCATCCCGCCCGGTGAGCCGGGCGAGACGGTTCCAGGTGTCGCGGAATGTGGCGTCGTGTTTGATGGCGTGCGAAATAGCCGTGTGCACGGCATCGTTGAAAGTGCCGGAGACGTGCAAGGTCTCGTAGATGTAGTCCGAAAAATCCTGTTGCGGGCGGTCGCCGCGACGGTAGCGGTCTGCCGTGTATGCGTCGGCATCCGTTCGATGCGACGCCTCGCAAGCCGCCCTAGCCTCAATGATAAGAGAGCATTGCGCCGGAGACCATTCCGCCGGATTCGGGTGCCATTCCGAAAGGTGGGCGGAGTAGTGCGGGATGAACCCATCGTAGGGGGTAAGAGCATCCTTCAAGACGGCGGCGACGGTCTCAGGATAGCGGGCGATGGCTTCCCGCGCCCATTCCGTCCAGGTGACGGCGGGCGCATAGAAAATGATGTAATCGCTGCTGAAATTGTAGAATGCGGGGCTTTCCAGCCGGGGAAACCGGCAGGGGAGTCCTACCTCATGGCAGGCTTCGCGTGCCCATTCGCGGGCGACGTATCTCATGGCCGGACGCCAGTCCAGCCGCTCCATGAGAACCGTTGCGGCCTCATAGACAGGGGTGCCGGGCGTTTCGGCATCCGGGTGAACGTCATGGTGGGCCGGGCTATATGTGATGGTCTCCCGGGCCTCATGAGTAAGGGCCTCATCCAACAGAGACTCATAGAAACCGGGGAAAATGCGGTCGCTCCATTCCAGGGCGACGGCCCGCCGGGCGGTAGTGGTAGTGATAGGCATGACATTGACTCCTCTTGCTCAGGGTGTTGCCGGTGCCGGGCGGTCAAACCGTCCAGCGATTTTCGTTTCAGGTGGCGTCCCGCCCGGTGAGCCGGGCGAGATGGTTCCAGGTGTCGCAGAAAGCCTCATCGTGCTTGATGGTGTGCGAAATAACCTTATTCACGGCATCGGAGAACGCCGCCTGTGTGTGCAACTCATCATATACATCAGCCGCGAACGCCTGTTGCGGGCGGTCGCCGCGCTCATAGGCGGCGGCGGTGAGGGCGTCGGCTTCATTCCAGATTTGGCAGGCCGCGACGGCGGCGACGGCCTCAACAATGAGGCCGCATTGCGCCGGCGCCCACCGGGTGGGGTCGGAGTGCCACTCGGCAAGGCGCGCCGAGAAACGCGGGACGCACCCGGGGCGCGGGGTGAGCGCGTCCCTCAGAACGGCATCGATGGTCAGAGGGCAATTCGTGCGGGCACGGGCGACGAACGCGCGCCAATAGCGGGGGCGCATGAGAAACCGCACCCGATCCGACGCGAAATTGTATTCACGCGGGCTGTCCAGCCCGGCATAAACGGTAGGCGGCATGCTGGCGAGACGGGCGGCGGCGCGGTGCCAATAGCGGGCCAGCAATTCACAGGCCGCCTGCCAGGGGAAAGCGTCCTGGGCGGCCTTGATGGCTTCGGCGATGGGGGAGCCGGGCTTTTCGGCGTCCGGATGGGGGGCATGGTGGGCGGGGCTGTAGGCCAGCACACCCCACAGTTCGCAAGCAAGGGCGTCGTCCAGGTCTGACATGTAGTAGCCGGGGAAAATACGGCCGTTCCACAGGGCCTCGATGTCCAGCACGTCGCTCATGGCGTTGACTCCTCTTTTGGCTGCTGATGCAGGCATGATGACATGGAGATATTAACATCAAGTTAACAGGGCGTCAACAATTTTAGCGGGCGGACGGGTTTTTCAGCGCGGCAAGTATTACGCGCGGCGGCTGAAGTTTTGACAGTGCGACGTTACGCCGAAGTGTTGAAGTTTCACGACGAAAAACGACGGCTGAAGTATTGAAGGGGTTGGCGGCGAGTATAGAGGAAGAAAAGAGGCGGACCAGGTGGACGGATTTACTGGTGGCATGGCATCATGGTGCTATATGGAAAATTAACTATATTTGGGATTGACTTGCGTGTTAGGGATTTGTTAAGAATTACCTGCCATTGTGGCGTCATTGGAAACCTAGAAAGAGGAGTCTCAAAAATGGCTATCAATCTGCATGACTCGGCAATCCTGCTGGCGGATAATGTGCATGGGATTCATGCGCCTATGGTAGCCGCGGAATACCTGTATGACATGGTGCGCAATGGTGTTTTGCGCGCCAGCGAATCCGCGGAAGAGGAATTGATTTACATCAATCTGCATGGTGCGGAATATGGGCCGGGAATGGATTCCGTGCTGGAATCCTGGGATAATCTCATGGGTGAATCATTCCGCGATTCATATGGCCGGGAATGGATTATCGGCTATGGTGAATCCGGCGATATTT
This sequence comes from Hyphomicrobiales bacterium, assembly GCA_027030295.1. GTDB lineage: Bacteria > Pseudomonadota > Alphaproteobacteria > Rhizobiales > Aestuariivirgaceae > Thermopetrobacter. The sequence goes on along the minus strand of JALVFB010000056.1, from coordinate 589 downwards.
TCCTTTTTCCGCATGTTGCGCATTGCGACAATTGCAATGTCAATGCGGTAAATTGCAATTGCGACATTCCAAATATTACGGAATGGCCGGATTGCATTAATGGCCGCGAATACCGAGTCGAATTGAACAAATTCGGCGATTACGTAATCGAAAAAAGTAATGGGCAAGAAATTGCCTATCTGCAATCAGCAGATGATTGTAATATCCTGGCGCGCGATTTAATCCGTGCCGAATGGTATGGTCTGAATCCGGATTCTATTCTTGCGGAATATGACCATGATTGACGCAATCGCGGCAATACTAGCCGCAATCCTGGCAATCATCACCACAAGGTAAGATTAGGCGCGGCAATTGCCGCGCCTAATCTTTTTGGCCCTGGTGGCCCTACCGGCTGGCCCTGGTGGCCCTACCGGCTGGCCCTGGTGGCCCTACCGGCTGGCCCTGGTGGCCGCCGGTCTCGCCCGCCCTGGTGGCCCTGGTGGCCGCCGGTCTCGCCCGCCCTGGTGGCCCTGTGGCCATCGGTGGCTGTCTCGCCTGCCCTGGTGGCCCTGTGGCCATCGGTGGCTGTCTCGCCTGCCCTGGTGGCCGT
>JALVFB010000055.1 GCA_027030295.1 Hyphomicrobiales bacterium | reverse complement strand
CCCCTCCTTTCTTGCGACCCCCCACAGCCTATCGGGCCTCGACGCGCGGGGAAAGCCGCAGAAGTCAAACCCGCCCATCCACTCCTCGGAAAAGTCTCCGGGCATTGCCATATTGATTCCCGGAAGCAGGAGAAGACCCCTCCCGGCGCTTGCCAGCCGCCGCCGGCAGGCGCTATGCACGGGCCAACGGATATTTCGAAAATGCGGAACATTGCCATGAACGAGCACGCGAATCCTTTGCTGCCGGACACGGAGGTTTCCGTGCGCGAGGTCTTCGGCATCGATTCGGACATGACGGCGCCGGCCTTTTCCGAGCCGAACGAATACGTCCCGGAGCTGGACCCGGACTATCTGTTCAACCGCGAAACCACGCTGGCCATCCTCGCCGGCTTCCGGCACAACAAGCGGGTGATGATCACCGGCTATCACGGCACCGGCAAGTCCACCCATATCGAACAGGTGGCCGCCCGGCTCAACTGGCCGTGCGTGCGGGTGAATCTCGACAGCCACATCTCGCGCATCGACCTCATCGGCCGCGACGCCATCGTGGTGCGCGACGGCAAGCAGGAAACCGAGTTCCGCGAAGGCATTCTTCCCTGGGCGCTGCAGCACAACGTGGCGCTGGTGTTCGACGAATACGACGCCGGGCGCCCGGACGTGATGTTCGTGATTCAGCGGGTGCTGGAGGTGCAGGGCAAGTTGACGTTGCTGGAGCAGAACCGGGTGATCCATCCGCACCCGGCGTTCCGCCTGTTCGCCACCGCCAACACCATCGGCCTGGGCGACACTTCCGGGCTGTATCACGGCACCCAGCAGATCAACCAGGGGCAGATGGACCGCTGGAGCATCGTGGTGAATCTGAACTACCTGCCGCACGACGAGGAAGTGAACATCGTGCTGGCCAAGGTGAAGTCGTTCGCCGAAACGGAAGAGGGCCGCGAAACCGTCTCGCGCATGGTGCGGGTGGCGGATCTGACCCGCAACGCCTTCATCCAGGGCGACCTGTCCACGGTGATGAGTCCGCGCACGGTCATCACCTGGGCGCAGAACGCGGAGATCTTCGGCGACATCGGCTTCGCCTTTAAGGTGAGCTTCCTCAACAAGTGCGACGAGCTGGAGCGGCCCATCGTGGCCGAGTTCTACCAGCGCTGCTTCGACACGGAACTGCCCGAATCGGCGGCCACCATCGCCGTGGCGTGAGATACGAGATGATGAGACAAGAGCCAAGAAAGGCGCCAAAGGCGAAATTTCGCCTTTGGCGCTTCTTGACCATTCTTTCTCCGGCTTTTCTGCTGTCAAGGGCGGCTTCGCCGCCGCGAAGCGGGTCAGCCCCTTGACAGCAGAAAAGCCGGAGAAAATTGAAACTCAACAGACAGTTTTCATCCATGAGCGAACGCGAAGATCGGCTGGAGCAACTGGAGCGTGCCATCGCCGTATGCCTGAAGACGGTGGCGGGGCGCGCCGATCTGGTGGTGCAATATGGCCCGCGCAAGGCCATGCTGACGGAAGATCGCGCCCGGCTGCCGCAATTGCCGCACGAGCCGGAGGCCGATGACATCGCCTTCGTGCGCGGCGCCGCCGACCGTTTCGCGCTCAGGCTCGCCTACCACGACGAACGGGTGCACGGCGAGCGCCTGCCACGCACGCCACACGGCATCGCCCTGTATGATGCGCTGGAGGATGCGCGCATCGAGGCCATCGGCGCGCTGGCCATGCCGGGCATGGCGGCCAACATGCAGGCGGAACTGGAAGAGCGCATCGCCCGGCAACTGAAGACCGCCGCCTCGCCACTGGCCTCCGACGTCGACGAACTGGCGCTGGCCCTGGGGCTGCTGGCGCGCGAGCGACTGGCGGGGCTGCCGGTGCCCGCCGCCGCCCAGGCGCTGGTGGCGCGCTGGCGCGACCACATCGAGAAGCACGCCGGCGAGCGGCTGGAGCGCCTGCGCGACCTGCTGCACGACCAGGCGGCGTTTGCCGAGAAGGTGCGCGACATCATCCACGCGCTTGATCCCGGCGCGGCGGAAACGGACGAACAGGACGCCGGCCAGCGTCCGGACGAAGACAGCGAGGATGCCGGCGACGTCGGCGAGGGCGAGCCGAACGACATGGAAAATCCGTCCGGCGAGGACGCTACCGCGGCCGGCGGCGGCGAGCAGGAATCCACCGACCGCGGCGAGCTGGAGGCGCAGTTCGTGGAGCAGGGCGCGGACGACGTGCAGGACGCCGATGACGCCGACGGCCTGATGACCGCGCCGCCCCTGCCGATGTCGAACCAGCCGCCGGAGAGCTACCGCGTCTACACCACCGAGTTCGACGAAGTGATAACGGCCGGTGAGCTGGCCACGCCGGAGGAACTGAGCCGCCTGCGCATGCAGCTCGACAAGCAGGTGGGGCCGCTGCAAGGCGTGATCGGGCGCCTTGCCAATCGATTGCAACGCCTGTTGCTGGCGCAACAGAGCCGGGCCTGGGAGTTCGACCTGGAAGAAGGCATTCTGGATGCGGCGCGGCTGGCCCGCGTCGTCGTCGATCCCTTGCAGCCACTGTCCTTCAAGCGGGAGAAGGAATCGGACTTCCGCGACACGGTGGTGACCCTGCTCATCGACAATTCCGGCTCCATGCGCGGGCGGCCCATCACCATCGCCGCCATCTGCACAGACATCCTGGCGCGCACCCTGGAGCGCTGCGGCGTGAAGGTGGAAATCCTCGGCTTCACCACCCGCGAGTGGAAGGGCGGACGCGCGCGCAAGAAATGGCTGGCGGAGAACCGCCCGCCCAATCCGGGGCGGCTCAACGATCTGCGCCACATCATCTACAAGCCGGCGGATCTGCCCTACCGCCGCGGACGCCGCAGCATCGGCCTGATGCTGCGCGAGGGGCTCTTGAAGGAGAACATCGACGGCGAGGCCCTGCTGTGGGCGCATCAACGTCTGCTGGCCCGCCCCGAACAGCGGCGCATCCTGATGGTCGTATCCGACGGCGCGCCGGTGGACGATTCGACGCTGACGGTGAACGACACCGCCTATCTGGAGCGCCACCTGAAGGAGGTCATCGCCGACATCGAGGCGCGCTCGCCGGTGGAGCTGACGGCCATCGGCATCGGCCATGACGTGACACGCTATTATCGCCGCGCCATCACCATCCACGACGTCGAAACCCTGGGCGAGGCGATGATGGATCAACTGGCCGAGCTGTTCGCCGAGGAGGAAGCGCTGCCCGCCCGTGCCCGCCGCCGGCGCCGCCAGCGCGACCATGACAGGAAGGTGGCCTGATGCCCTCCGCCGCCGACAGGAAGGCCGGCTGGCGGAAAGCATGGCTGCCGGCGTTGCCGGCGGCGCTGGTCGTGCCGATTCTCCTGCTGCTGGCAAGGCCCGGTGATGCCTCGTTCTGGGCCGTTCCGCAGCTGAAGGCGCCGGTAACGATTGCCGTGCAGGCCGAGCCGACCACCCTGTCGCGCATCGGCTCCAGCCGCTTCGGCGAACTGATCTGGCGCGGCGGGCTGATCGTGGGCGCCGAGCATCCGGCCTTTGGCGGCTTTTCCGGCCTTGCCGTCAGCGCCGACGGCGCGCGGCTGCTGGCCGTTTCCGACCGCGGCCTGTGGTGGCGGACACGGCTGCGACATGATGGGAAGGGCCTGCTCGCCGGCCTGGCGCGGGAATCCATCCTGGCGCCGGTGCTCAGCAGCAGGGGCAGACCGCTTGCCGGCTTCTGGCGCGATGCCGAGGCGCTCGCCCCCTTCGACGCGCGGCGGCTGGACGGCCCGTTGCTGGTGGCTTTCGAGCGCCGGGTGCGGCTGGCGCTCTATGACTGGGGCGAACGGAAGGCGCGGGCACGGGCGCGCTACCTGTTCCTGCCCGTGCCCATCCATCGCGCGCGGGAAAACGGCGAAATCGAATCCATCGCGCGCTTCTGGAACGGCCCGCTGGCCGGACACATCCTCGGCGTCATCGAGAAGGGGCGGGCAAAAAATGGCGCGCGGCGCGCCTTCCTGTGGAAGGATCGCGAAGTGATACCTTTCTTCATCGAAAGCCAGGGCCGCTTTCGCATCACCGACGCCGCCGTGCTGCCCGACGGCAGCGGCTTCCTCACCCTTGAGCGGCGCATCACGAAATCGTTCACGAAACCGCCGGCCTTTTCCATCCGCCTGTTCCGCGCCGATGCCGTGCGCAAGGGCGCATTGCTGAAGGGCGCGGTGCTGATGCAGGCCACCTGGCCCATGCAGGCCATCGACAACATGGAAGGACTGGCGCTGTATGAACGCGGCGAGGAGCTGCGGCTGCTGCTCATTTCGGACGACAATTTCAACCGCGGCCTGCAAAGCACGCTTCTGTTCGAGTTCGCCCTCCCCAAGACCCGCCTGCGCGCGCTGCTGAAGGCGCTCGCCGATGCTGGCCGCTCTGAAACAGCCACGGACTAATACCAATCTGCGCAAAGGTTGACCTGTGAAACCGCCCCGCGCCCCCACCCAAGCTCTTGTTTTTCATAATTTGGGGGCCCAAGTGGGGGCGCGGGGTGGTGGGTGGTTCTTTATGCATCTTGGTATGACGTCAGAATTTCCGGCGCAGGGACAGGCGCACCTGGTGCTCCGGTTTGCCGTCGGGGCCGGCCAGCACGAACGTGCGCTCGA
>JALVFB010000054.1 GCA_027030295.1 Hyphomicrobiales bacterium | reverse complement strand
GATGTCCAAGGAGAAATTCGAACGCACGAAGCCGCACGTGAACATCGGCACGATTGGTCACGTTGACCACGGCAAGACGACGCTGACGGCGGCGATCACGAAGGTTCTGGCCGAGCAGGGCAAGGCCGAGGAGACGAAGTTCGACGAGATCGACAAGGCTCCGGAGGAGCGCGAGCGCGGCATCACCATTTCCACCGCGCACGTGGAGTATGAGACGGACAAGCGCCACTATGCGCACGTGGACTGCCCGGGGCACGCCGACTACGTGAAGAACATGATCACGGGCGCGGCGCAGATGGACGGCGCGATTCTGGTGGTGTCGGCGGCCGACGGCCCGATGCCGCAGACGCGCGAGCACATCCTGCTGGCGCGTCAGGTGGGCGTTCCGGCGCTGGTGGTTTACATGAACAAGGTCGATCAGGTGGACGACGAGGAGCTTCTGGAGCTGGTGGAGATGGAGATCCGCGAGCTTCTGAGCTCCTATGACTTCCCCGGCGACGACATTCCGGTGATCCGCGGTTCGGCGCTGGCCGCGCTGGAAGGCCGGGATGACGAGATCGGCAAGAACTCGATCCTGGAGCTGATGAACGCGGTGGACGAGTATATCCCGACGCCGGATCGTCCGATCGACCAGCCGTTCCTGATGCCGATCGAGGACGTTTTCTCCATCTCCGGCCGCGGCACGGTGGTGACGGGCCGCGTGGAGCGCGGCAAGATCCACGTCGGCGACGAGGTGGAGATCGTCGGTCTGAAGGAGACGCAGAAGACGGTTGTGACGGGCGTGGAGATGTTCCGCAAGCTGCTGGACGAGGGCGTTGCGGGCGACAACATCGGCGCGCTGCTGCGCGGCATCGAGCGCACGGCCGTTGAGCGCGGCCAGGTTCTGGCGGAGCCGGGCTCGATCACGCCGCACACCAAGTTCAAGGCCGAGGCCTACATCCTGACGAAGGAAGAGGGCGGCCGTCACACGCCGTTCTTCTCGAACTACCGTCCGCAGTTCTACTTCCGCACGACGGACGTGACCGGCGTGGTGAAGCTGCCGGAAGGCGTTGAGATGGTGATGCCGGGCGACAACGTGACCTTCGAGGTGGAGCTGATCGCGCCGATCGCCATGGAGGAGCGCCTGCGCTTCGCCATCCGCGAGGGCGGCCGCACCGTCGGCGCCGGCGTCGTGTCCGAGATCATCGAGTGACGGACGCTTTCCGACGAGACGCGAAGGCGCTCTTCCCGGCCGGGAAGGGCGCCTTTTTCATGCCATGTGGCCATCTCGGCGTTTCGCCGGGTAATGCCAGAATGTGTAAAACCGTATTGCGTAATGTCTGACCGGTGAAACCGTCCCGCGCCCCTCCCGAATTCAATACGTCATTCCGGCGAAAGCCGGAATCTCGAGCTGCAAGCGCATGAGGTTGCGGCACGAGACCCCGGCTTTTGCCGGGGTGACGGGAAAAACGGGGGCGCGGGGCGATGGGTGGTTCTTTGTGCATTTTGGTATAACAATAGGGTTGGCCCGCCGCTTCCCGTGTGGCTTATTACGCCGCATGGGGGATGACTTCAGAGAAAAGCCGGCCCATCTGCCTGGCCTGACGCCGCCGGAGCCAGGCGCTCCCGCCGAACCGGCATGCGGGAAGGCGGACAAAGACGGGGTGGCGCCACGACGGCGGGACAAGCCTCATTACGCCGGCCACCGTCAGCGTTTGCGCCAGCGGTTCCTGACTGCCGGAGCCGATGCGCTGGCCGACTACGAGCTGCTGGAGCTGGTGCTGTTTCGCGCCATACCGCAGCGCGACGTGAAGCCGCTGGCCAAGGAACTGATCGCCCGCTTCGGCTCCTTCGCCGAGGTCGTCGCCGCCCCGCCGGCGCGCCTGAAGGAGGTGGCGGGCGTGGGCGACGCGGTGGTCGCGGAATTGAAGATCGTGCGGGCCGCGGCGGTGAAGCTGGCCCAGCAGCAGGCCCGCGCGCAACCGGTGTTTCGCGGCTGGAGCGACCTCATCGCCTATTGCCGGGCGGCCATGGCCCACGCCGAGCGCGAGGAGTTCCGGGTGCTGTTTCTCGATGCGAAAAACCGGCTGATCGCCGACGAGGTGCAGAACCGCGGCACCATCGACCACACCCCGGTCTATCCGCGCGAGGTGGTGCGCCGGGCGCTGGAGTTGTCCGCCGCCTCCGTCATCCTGCTGCACAACCATCCATCCGGCGATCCCACGCCATCGCGGGCGGACGTGGAAATGACGAAAAGGGTCATCGCCGCCGCCGAGCCGCTGGGCATCGCGGTGCATGATCATGTCATCATCGGCCGCGATGGCCATGCTTCGCTCCGCGGCCTGGGGCTGATATAGGTTCTCCAAGGGACGGAAAGGGCGGCATGCGGTGCTGGCGGCGGCGCGTTGCGGCTTGAAAATGGCCTCCCGGATGCCCATTTCGGGCCTGAAACCCGGTGCGGGCGTGCGCTTTGGCCACGGAATTGTGCGGGAAAATCCCTGCACGCTGGCGTGGCGGAAGGAGAAGGGGCATACTGAAACCATGATTCCCCCTCCGGCTTGCGCGACCGCCATGTCGGAGGCAAACGGCGCATCGGCCCGCAACAGCCAGAAAAGGACGAAGACCGCATCATGACGGACAATCCCATCACCGTTTCCGAGACCACCGCCAATGAGCGCATTCCCGTGCTGCCGTTGCGCGATATCGTGGTCTTCCCGCACATGATCGCGCCGCTGTTCGTCGGCCGCGAGCGCTCCATCAAGGCCCTGGAGGAGGCCATGGAGCGCGGCCGCCGCATCCTGCTGGTGGCGCAGAAGAATCCGGCGGACGACAACCCCCAGCCGGACGATATCTATCGCGTCGGCACCATCGCCCAGGTGATGCAGCTCCTCAAATTGCCCGACGGCACCGTGAAGGTGCTGGTGGAAGGCGGCCGGCGCGCGCGCATCCGCGATTATGTGCGCACCGAGGACTATTTCGAGGCCGAGGTCGAGGTCATCGGGGAGACCCTCGGCGACGAGCGCGAGACGGAGGCGCTGGCGCGCACTGTGGTCGATCAGTTCCGCACCTATGTGAAGCTGAACAAGAAGGTGCCGCAGGAGGCCATCGAATCGGTGACCGGCGTGGAGGACTACGGCAAGCTGGCCGACACCGTGGCGGCGCACCTGGCCGTCAAGCTGTCCGACAAGCAGGAAATCCTCGAGATCGCCAACATCACCGAGCGGTTGCAGAAGGTTTTCGCCATCATGGAGGGTGAAATCTCCGTGATGCAGGTGGAAAAGCGCATCCGCAACCGCGTGAAGAAGCAGATGGAGAAGTCCCAGCGCGAATACTATCTGAATGAGCAGATGAAGGCCATTCAGAAGGAGCTGGGCGGCGGCGAAGGCGAGGACGAGCTGGCCGAGCTGGAAGAGCGCATCAGGAAGACGAAGCTCAGCAAGGAGGCGCGCGAGAAGGCCGAGGCCGAGTTGAAGAAGCTGCGCCAGATGTCGCCCATGTCGGCCGAGGCCACGGTGGTGCGCAACTACCTGGAATGGCTGCTTTCCCTGCCGTGGGGCAAGTGCTCGCGGGTGAAGAAGGATCTGGACTACGCCCAGAAGGTGCTGGACGCGGAGCATTATGGCCTGGACAAGGTCAAGGAGCGCATCATCGAATATCTGGCGGTGCAGCAGCGCGCCAACAAGCTGCGCGGGCCCATCCTGTGCCTGGTCGGCCCGCCGGGCGTCGGCAAGACCTCGCTGGCGCGCTCCATCGCCGAGGCCACCGGGCGCAAGTTCGTGCGCATGTCGCTGGGCGGCGTGCGGGACGAGGCCGAGATTCGCGGTCATCGCCGCACCTACATCGGGTCCATGCCCGGCAAGATCATCCAGTCCATGAAGAAGGCGGGCGCCTGCAACCCGCTGTTCCTGCTCGACGAGATCGACAAGATGGGCATGGACTATCGCGGCGATCCGGCCGCCGCCCTGCTGGAGGTGCTGGATCCGGAGCAGAACAGCACCTTCATGGATCATTACCTGGAGGTGGAATATGACCTCTCCAACGTCATGTTCGTGACCACCGCGAACACGCTGAACATTCCGGCGCCGCTGATGGACCGCATGGAGATCATCCGCATCGCCGGCTACACGGAAGACGAGAAGATGGAGATCGTGAAGCGCCATCTGCTGCCCAAGGCGCTGAAGAGCCACGGGCTGAAGAAGGGCGAGTTCTCCATCTCCGACGAGGCGCTGCTCAGCGTCATCCGGCTCTATACCCGCGAGGCCGGCGTGCGCAATCTCGAGCGCGAGATCAACAAGCTGGCGCGCAAGGCGGTGAAGGAGCTGGTGACCACGAAGAGGAAGAGCGTGCGCATCACCCGCCGCAACCTGGAGAAATTCCTCGGCGTGCCGCGCTATCGCTTCGGCGAGATCGAGGAGGAGGACCAGGTTGGCGTCGTCACCGGCCTGGCCTGGACGGAGGCTGGCGGCGAGCTGCTCACCATCGAGGCCGTGGACATGTATGGCCGCGGCAAGATGACGGTGACCGGCAACCTGCGCGACGTGATGAAGGAGTCCATCGCCGCGGCCTCGTCCTACGTGCGCTCGCGCGCGCCGCGGTTCGGCATCAGGCCGACGGTGTTCGAGAAGAAGGACATCCACGTCCACGTGCCG
>JALVFB010000053.1 GCA_027030295.1 Hyphomicrobiales bacterium | reverse complement strand
CGGCACCGGCTTTCCCATCGACCGCGAGATGACCGCGCGGGCGCTGGGTTTCTCCGGCCCGATGCGCAATTCCATCGACGCCGTCTCGGCGCGGGACTTCGTGCTGGAAACGCTCTCGGCGGCGGCCATCTGCGCCACACACCTCTCGCGCTTCGCCGAGGAGCTGGTCATCTGGTCGTCCGCCCAGTTCAACTTCATCCGCCTTTCCGACCGCTTCACCACCGGCTCTTCCATCATGCCCCAGAAGCGCAACCCGGACGCGGCGGAGCTGATCCGCGCCAAGGCCGGGCGCGTCATCGGCGCGCTGGTGACGCTGCTGGTGGTGATGAAGGGCCTGCCGCTGGCCTATTCCAAGGACATGCAGGAAGACAAGGAGCCGGCGTTTGACGCGCTGGACACGCTTTCCCTGTCGCTGGAGGTCATGCGCGGCATGGTCGCGGACATGGAGCCGAATCGCGAGGCCATGCGCGCCGCCGCCGCCACGGGCTTTTCCACCGCCACCGATCTCGCCGACTGGCTGGTGCGCGAGCTGAACATGCCGTTCCGCCAGGCGCACCACGTGACCGGAAAGCTGGTGGCGCTGGCCGAGGAGAAAGGCGTCGATCTGCCCGACCTGTCATTGGCGGAGATGCGCTCGGTGGAACCGCGCATCACCGAAGACGTGTTCTCGGTGCTGGGGGTGGAGAATTCGGTCGCCTCGCGCAGAAGCTTCGGCGGCGCCGCGCCGGAAAACGTTCAGCGCATGGCCGAATGGTGGCTCGCGCGCCTTTCCGGTTCCTGAAAACACCGCATCGCCCCCACCCGTCGCGACCCGCCGCCGTGCCGGGGACTTGCAGCCGCGCGCCCGACCTCTCATATCCGGAACCGGCAGGGCCATGCCTTGCATTTGCCGGCATTTTCGCGCAACAAGCGGAAGCGACGGAGGAACGATGAGGGCCGGAGCGGAATTCATGGCCAGGCGCGATTACTACGAAATCCTGGGCGTTTCCAGAAGCTGCACCGAGCGGGAGCTGAAGGTGGCCTATCGCCGCCTGGCCAAGAAATATCACCCGGACGCCAACCCGGACGATCCGCAAGCGGAAGAGAAGTTCAAGGAGATCAACGAGGCCTACGAGGTGCTGCGCGACCCGCAGAAGCGCGCGGCCTATGATCGCTATGGCCATGCCGCCTTCGCCAACGGCGGCGCCGGCGCCGGCGGGCGCGGGCCGTTCGCCGATGGCGGCTTCGGGCCGGACTTCGCCCAGACCATGTCGGACATCTTCGAGGAAATGTTCGGCGACTTCATGGGCGGCGGGCCGGGCCGCCGCCAGCGCGCCTCACGCGGCGCCGACCTGCGCACCAGCATGGAGATCACGCTGGAGGAGGCCTTTTCCGGCAAGACGGTGGAGCTGAAGGTGCGCCGCGCCAGCGTCTGCGAGGCCTGCGGCGGCAGCGGCGCCAGCGGCGAGACGACGGCCCGCACCTGCCCCACCTGCGGCGGCGTCGGCGCGGTGCGCGCCACCTCGGGCTTCTTCACCGTGGAGCGCACCTGCCCCACCTGCCACGGCGAGGGCCGGGTGATCGCCGATCCGTGCCGGGTCTGCGGCGGCAGCGGCCGGGTGGAGCGCGAGCACACGCTGGAGGTCAAAATCCCCGCCGGCGTGGAAGACGGCACCCGCATCCGCCTCGCCGGCGAGGGCGAGGCCGGGGTGCGCGGCGGCCCGCCGGGCGATCTTTACATCTTCCTTTCCGTGAAACCGCACGAGTTCTTCCAGCGCGACGGCGCCGACCTGTTCTGCCGCGTGCCCATTTCCATGGTCACCGCGGCCCTGGGCGGCGAGATCGAGGTGCCGACCATCGAGGGCGACAAGGCGACGCTGGAGATCCCCGCCGGCACCCAGACGGGCAAGCAGTTCCGCCTGAAGGGGCTGGGCATGCCGATGATGAATTCCGGCCGCCGCGGCGACATGCACGTGCAGGTGACGGTGGAAACGCCGGTGAACCTGACCGCCCGCCAGAAGGAGCTGCTGCGCGAGTTCGAACGCGAATCGAAGAACAACTCGCCGCAGACGGAAGGCTTCTTCGCCCGCGCCAGGAAGTTCTGGGAGTCGCTCGGCGACTAGAATTTCCACCCCCGCGCTTCCGAGACGATGAAGTCGCGGAACACCTTCACCCGCTTGGAATTGCGCAGTTCCTCCGGATAGACGAGGTAGGTGTCGAACTGCGGCATGGCCACGCCCTGCAGGTCTATCTGCACCAGCCGCGTGTCCGGCCCGATGATGTAGTCCGGCAGGGTGGCGATGCCGATGCCGGTTTCGGTCACCCGGGTGAGGCCATAGACGTTGTTCACGGTCATGATGGGCTGGCGCGGCCTGTCCTGCGGGCGGCCGACGTATTGCAGCCAGTTCAGCGCCGCCAGATAGCCCGGCGCCGGGCCGAAGGAGACGATGTGGTGCTTGTCCAGCTCCTCCACCGTGCGCGGAAAACCATGCTCCTGAATGTAGGACGGCGCGGCGTAGAGGTGGAAATGCACCGTGAACAGCTTGCGCTGGATCAGATCCGGCTGCACCGGCCGGCGCAGGCGAATGGCCACGTCGGCCTCGCGGTGGGCCAGATCCAGCTCCTCGTCATAGAGCAGCAGGCTGGTCTGGATGTCCGGATACAGGCGGGTGAATTCGGGCAGGCGCGGGGTGAGCCAGACGGTGCCCAGCCCCACCGTGGTGGTGATGCGCAATGGGCCTGAGGGCTTTTCTCGCGCGTCCATCAGGCGGGTGCGGGCGGCGGCCAGCTGATGCTCCATCTCGTGCGTGGCGCGAAACAGCATCTCGCCGGCTTCCGTCAGCACCACGCCCCGCGCATGGCGGTGAAACAGCGGCGTCTTCAGCTCCTGCTCCAGCGCCGCGATATGGCGCGACAGCGTGGATTGCGTCAGCCCCAGATTCTCCGCCGCCTTGCTGAAGCTGCCCGCGCGCGCCACCTCGTGGAAGATGCGCAGCTTGTCCCAGTCCATCACCTGCATGAAACCCTCCCGCGTCCCGCAAGTGCATGTTCTCCCCGTGCAGGGGATGCACGAGCGTGGCTCAAAAGTCCAGCTCCGTATAGACGGCGGGCGGCAGGATGCCGGCCACACGGTCGGCCAGCAACGGACGGAACGTGGGCCGCGACTTGATGCGTTGATACCAGATCTTGGCCGCCTCGAAGCCGTCGAAGCGCAGCGCGTCCAGATATTCCAGCACCGACAGATGCGCCGCCGCCGCCAGGTCGGCCAGCGACAGATGCTCGCCGCCGATCAGCCCGCGCGCCGCGCTCAAGCGTTCGATCAGCCCCAGATAGTCGGGCAGCCGCGCCAGCGCCTGGCGCAGCCGCGTGGTGTCCGGCGCGCCGCCGCCCATCTCGCGCGGCAGCAGGCGGCGCAGCGCCTTTTCCATCAGCACCACGCCGGACACCTCCATGTGAAAGCGCCCGTCGAAAAAGGCGGTCAGCCGCCGCACCTCCGCCCGCTGCGCCGGGGTTTCGCCCAGCAGCGAGGGAATGCCCCTCTCGCGGGTTTCCTCCAGATACTCGCTCACCGCCTGCATGCCGGCCACCACCATGCCGTCCGCCTGCGTCAGAACGGGCAGTTCCGGCGGCGGCGTCAGCGCCGGCAGCCGCGCGGCGTCGCGCCAGGGCCGCACCTCTTCCGGCGTGCACGCCACCTGATATTCCGCCAGCATCAGCCGCACCCGCCGGCAGAACGGATCGAGCGGAAAATGAAAGAGCGTCACCTGCTCCGTCTCGCTCATGATGCGACAAGCTCCCTGATGAAATGAAACACCGCGCGCGCGCCCTGTGGTTCGCCACCCTTCGGGCGCCCCGGCGCGGCCTTCGGGTTCCAGCCGAAAAGGTCCAGATGCAGCCAGCAGCGCGCCCGCTCCACGAAACGCGAAAGGAACAGCGCCGCCGTGATGGCTCCGGCGAAGCCGTTGCCGGCGATGTTGTTGATGTCCGCGATGTCGCTCCTCATGTCGTCCAGATAGGGCGCCCACAACGGCAGCCGCCACAGTGGATCGTCTTGCGTCCGGGCCATGGCCAGCAGTTGCTCCGCGCGCGCATCGTCGCTGGCGAACATGGCCGGCAATTGTGGCCCCAGGGCGACCCGCGCCGCGCCGGTGAGGGTGGCGAAATCGACCAATGCCTCGGGCGCTTCCTCATCCGCCAGCGTCAGGGCATCGGCCAGGATCAGCCGCCCCTCGGCGTCGGTGTTGCCCACCTCCACCGTCAGCCCCTTGCGCGAGCGCAGCACGTCGCCGGGGCGAAAGGCCGGGCCGGCAACGGCGTTCTCCACCGCCGGGATGAGCACTCGCAGACGCACCGGCAGCTTCTCGGCCATGATCATGCGCGCGCAGGCCAGCGCCGCCGCCGCGCCGCCCATGTCCTTCTTCATCAGGCGCATGGCGTTGGCGGGCTTGATGTCCAGCCCGCCGGTGTCGAAACACACGCCCTTGCCCACCAGCGTCACCCGCGGCCCCGAATCGCCGAATCGCAGATCGATGAGACGCGGCGCCCGCTCCTCGGCGGCGGCCATGCCCACGGCGTGAATCATGGGAAAGCCGCGCCTGAGTTTCGCGCCGGTGACTTCCTCGAAATCCGCGCCGAATTCTTCCGCCAGCTTGCGGGC
>JALVFB010000052.1 GCA_027030295.1 Hyphomicrobiales bacterium | reverse complement strand
GCTGGAGCCGGAAAAGGCGCTGGTGATCCTGGTGGGTGCCGACGGCACGGTGGAAAACCGGGTGATTCGCGTGCCCGCCGACCTGCCCACCGCCACCTTGCAGCGCGCGGCCCATTTCCTCAACGACCGCCTCTCCGGCCTGTCCATGCGCGAGATGGGCCGGCGCGTCTCGCGCGAGCTGGACGCGCTGAAGCGCGAGATAGACACGCTGGCGGCCGAGGCGGTGGCGGCGGGGCTGGCCACCTGGACGGGCAGCGGCGACGACAAGCGGCTCATCGTGCGCGGCCGCGGCAATCTCATTGCCGACGCCGATCTGCTCTCCGATCTGGAGCGCCTGCAGCGGCTGTTCACCGATCTCGAGGAAAAGCGCGACCTGTTGCAACTGCTCTCGCTGGTGGAGGAGGGCGAGGGCGTGCGCATTTTCATCGGCCGCGAAAACCCGCTGTTCTCGCTTTCCGGCTCCTCGCTCATCGTCGCGCCCTATGGCGACGCCGGGCACGAGGTGGTGGGGGTGCTGGGCGTCATCGGCCCCACGCGCCTGCCCTATGCCCGCATCATCCCCATGGTGGACTATGCCGCGCGCGCCATTTCGCGTCTGCTCTCTTGATTTTGATGCGGGTAACACAGATATGCACGGGCGGGAACGCGAATTCACAACCATGGCCGGAAGGGATTCCTCATGAACGACAAGGACAGGCAAGAACGGGCGACGCATCAGGAAGAGGCGCGGGACGTGGCCCAGGATGCGGCTGAGGAGCGGGCGGTGGAAGAAATGCAGGCCGCGGACGAGGTTTCCTCGCCGGAAGAAGAGCTGGAGCGCCTGCGGGCGGAGAACGCCGAGCTGAAGGACAAGTATCTGCGCGCGCTCTCCGACATGGAAAGCCTGCGCCGCCGCCTGATGAAGGAGAAGGAGGAGGCGGTGAAATACGCCGCCGCCGATTTCGCCCGCGACATGCTCAACGTCTGCGACAACCTCTCCCGCGCCATCGAATCGGTGCCGGCGGAGCAGAAGGGCCGGCACGAGCTGCTGGACAGGCTGCTGGAAGGCGTGGAGATGACGCTGAAGGACATGATCGCCACCTTCGAGCGCCATCACATCCGCAAGATTCCCTCGCATGGCGAAAAATTCGATCCGAACGTGCACGAGGCCATGTTCGAGGTCGAGGCCGCGCCGGAAGAGGCCGGCAAGGTGGTGCAGGTGATTCAGGAAGGCTACACGCACCATGACCGGGTGCTGCGCCCGGCCCGCGTGGGCGTGGCGAAAAGCGGCGGCGGCCAGGGAGACGAGGAGCGGGGCTGATTTCCGGCCTCTTGCAAGATTTGACGAAGACAACGCATGATGCGGGCGCCGGGTTCCGATCCCGGCGCCTTTTTCATCTGAACGGCGGACATGGCGGAACCTCGGGTGGAGGCATCACGGGAACAGGTCGATTTGCCGGCGGCGTTGCGGCGACGGCTCGCGGCGCTGCCGGCGATGATTCCGCATGCCGGCGGTGCGCTGCTGCTGACGGACGGCGCGACGCGGATCCTGTCCGCGCACGATGCACTGGCCCGGCTGAACCGCGCGCCGCATCTGGTGTGCCACGCGCCGATGCTGTTCGACCGTCTCCGCCATCAGGCCGGCGCGTGCATGGCGCCGCCGCGCCCGGCGATGCATTACGATCTCGCCGAACTGTTCGCCTTCGCCTGCCCGGCCATGTCGGCGCCGCCGTTGCCCTCCGCCTTCGGCGCGATTCCGGGTCTGGCGCTGGCCGATGACGATCCGGCCGCCCTGCCGATGCTGGCCGAGGCGTTGCTGGCGCGGCTGGCGTCGAAGGAACTGCCGGCGCGCGATCAGGCCATCAGGCTGGCCGCCATGCTGGACAAGGCGAAATGGCCCTGGGCGCCATTGGCGCTGGCGGTATTGGCTCCGGGCGGCGGAGAGGAAAAGGTGGAGATCTTTGCCGCCAACCCGCTGGCGGTGTGGGAACGCCTGCCCGAATGGGAGGAAAACCCGCCCGCCCCGCCGCCGGGGCAACAGCCCGTAAGCCCTGAGGAGGCCGTGCGCGAGCTGCGCCGCATCCTGGGGGCCGGGCGCGAGGCGCGCGAAGCGCAGGAGCGCTATGCGGCGGAGGTCGCCAGGGCCTTCGCTCCGCGCCCGTCGAAGCATGAAAACACGGTATTGCTGGCCGAGGCCGGCACCGGCCTGGGCAAGACGCTGGGCTATCTGGCCCCGGCCGCGCTGTGGGCGCGGCGCAACGCGGGCAGCGTGTGGGTCGCCACCTACACCCGCAACCTGCAACGCCAGCTCATGCAGGAAACCCGCAAGGTGTGGCCGGAGCCGGCCATTCACCGCCGCCGGGTGAGCGTGCGCAAGGGCCGGGAGAACTATCTGTGCCTGCTCAACGCCGAGGAAACCTTCGGCCAGCTGGCGGCCGGCGGCGGCGCGGGATTGGTGCTGGCCGCCCTGCTGGCGCGCTGGGCGGCGGCGACGCGCGACGGCGATCTCATCGGCGGCGATTTTCCCGCCTGGCTGCTGCCGCTGATGCTGCCCGGCAAGCCGGAGCAGGCACACCCTTACGCGCTGGGCATCACCGACCGGCGCGGCGAATGCACCTATGCCGCCTGCCGCCACTTTCGCAAGTGTTTCATCGAAAAGGCGCGGGTGCGCGCCGAGCGCGCCGAACTGGTCATCGCCAACCATGCGGTGGTGCTCACGCAGGCGGCGATGAACGTGATGCTGGGCGACACCGCGCCAAGCCGGCATCTGGAGCCTCTCGAGCTGTCGCGCATCGTGTTCGACGAGGGCCACCACCTGTTCGATGCCGCCGATACCGCTTTTTCCGGCCACCTGACCCTGCGCGAGGCGGCGGAACTCAGGCGCTGGATTCGCGGCGCGGAAGGCGCGCGGCGGCGCGGCCGGGGCTTGCGCGAACGCCTGGGCGATCTGCTGGGTGGCGGGCGGGGTGGCCTGGAGCTGCTGCAGGCGGTGGAGACGACGGCGCGCTGCCTGCCGGCGGACGGCTGGCGGGCGCGGGTGCAGGGCGGCGCGCCGGCCGGCGCGGCGGAGCGCTTTCTGATGCTGGTGCGCGAACAGGTGCTGGCCCGCGCCCGCAACCGGATGGGCGGCATGGAGCTGGAGGCCGACTGCCACCCGTTGGCGCCCGGCGTGGCGGAGGCGGCGGCGGGGCTGGAAGGGGCGCTGGGGGAGCTGCAAACGGCCATGCGCCGCCTGGCCGGTCTGCTGCTCGGCCGGTTGAACGAGGAGGCGGCCACACTCACCAGCACCGAACGCAACCGGCTGGAGAGCATGGCCCGCTCGCTCATCCGCCGTGGAGAGCTGATGGTGGGCGGCTGGCGCGCCATGCTCCAGCGCCTGCTGAAGGAAGCGGCCGAAGATGCGGGGAGCGAAGAAGAAACGCCGCAAATCGTATCCTGGTTTTCCGTCTCCTTCGCCTATGGGCAGGAAGCGGACATCGGCATGCATGCGCACTGGGTGGATCCCACCGTGCCGCTGGCCGAAACCGTGTTGCGCCAGGCCGATTCGGTCGTCATCACCTCCGCCACCCTGCGCGACCGCCCGCCGGAGGCGCCGGACGACTGGCAGAGCGCCGAGACGCGCACCGGCGCGGCGCATTTGCCCTGGCCGGTGCGCCGCGCCAGCTTCCCTTCGCCCTTCGACTACGCGGCGCGCGCGCGGGTGTTCGTGGTGACCGACATCGACCGCGAGAACATGGATCAGCTGGCGGCGGCCTATCGGGAACTGTTCCTGGCCGTGGGCGGCGGCGCGTTGGGGCTGTTCACCGCCATTGCGCGGTTGCGCGCGGTGCACCGGCGCCTCCTGCCGGCGCTGGCGGGGGCCGGACTGCCCCTATACGCCCAGCATGTGGACGCCATGGACACCGGCACGCTGGTGGACATTTTCCGCGCCCAGCCACGCGCCTGCATGCTGGGCACCGATGCCGTGCGCGACGGCGTGGATGTGCCGGGCGAATCGCTGCGCCTGCTGGTGATGGACAGGGTGCCATGGCCGCGCCCCACCATCCTGGAGCGCGCCCGGCAGCGGGCCTTCGGCCGCGCGCAGTGGACGGACATGCAGGTGCGCTTGCGTCTGCGGCAGGCTTTTGGCCGGCTGATCCGCAAGGCGGACGATAAAGGCGTGTTCGTGATGCTTGACAACCGGCTGGCGCGGCGCTTCCTCACCGCCTTTCCCGAAGGCACGCCGGTGGCGCGTCTGGGGCTGGCCGAGGCCATCCGCGAGGCGGCGGCCTTCCTCGCCGGGAGGCAGGGCACATGAGCGCGGCGGCGGAACCGGGCTTCGGCATCTATGTCCATTGGCCCTACTGCCTCTCCAAATGCCCCTATTGCGACTTCAACTCGCATGTGGCCGCGCGGGTGGACACGGCGCAATGGCGGCGCGCCTTCAGTCATGCGCTGGCCTGGTTCGCCAGGCGCACCACCGGTCGTGAAGTCACTTCCATTTTCTTCGGCGGCGGCACCCCCTCGCTCATGCCCCCGGCGCTGGTGGAATCGGTGCTGAACGCCATCGCCCGCCATTGGCCGCTGGCGGAGGATGTGGAAATCACGCTGGAGGCCAACCCCACCAGCGCCGAACGGGAAAACTTCGCCGCCTTCGGCGCCGCCGGGGTCAACCGCCT
>JALVFB010000051.1 GCA_027030295.1 Hyphomicrobiales bacterium | reverse complement strand
TTCATGCGCCGCCAGAGGGCCGGCATGATGAACCGTCCCCGCCACAGTCCGCGGCGGGCGTTTCTGGCCGTGCGTTCATCCGACACATAGCGGCGCGAATAGCGCACGAAGGCCACCGCCCAGCCATCGCGCACCATGCGCCGGCCGATATCCCTTCCGTCGTCGCGCCGGCATACGGCCACCATGCGGCCATAGCGGTCGGTGGTTACCTTGCGGCAAGTGATCACGCGCCCGGCCACCAGCCGTCGCATGTGCTCCGTGGCGCGCCTTCCGCAGGCATAACGCCGTCCGGCGCCATCGAAACAGGTTTGCCGGAATTCCGGCGCATCGATGCCGTGCAGGCGAATTTCCACCCCGTTCACCCGCAGGGAATCGCCATCGATGACCTGGGCGTGGCCACGCACGGTGGTCGCCGAATGCAGCGAACCGCGGGGCGATTTCGCCAGCGCCAGCAGCCGCTCCCCTCCCGGCAGGCGCCGCATGGCGCTCCAGGCCATGTCCTGCAGACGGGGAGATGAGAAAACACCAAAAACGGCCGCGGCGGCGATCAATATCATGGACCAACGTCTTGCGGTCATTCTGCGCATCCGGTGCAATCTTCGCTCGGGGCTTCACTTGAAGCGGCGGAACAGGCTGGCAAGAATGCCCGCCTCCTTGCCCGCGGCGGGGGTTTCGCGGTCGCTGATGTTGACGATCTGACCATCCTCCAGACCATAGACGGCGAAGCTGCGCACCATGCCGTTGCGGTCGAAGCGGATGGCCAAAATCCGCCGATCCACCTCCTGCGGCTTCAGGAAGGCGGTCTGTTTCGTGGTGCTGGAAATGTAATAATAGCTGTCGTTGAGCGATTCGATGGTGGCGGTGGTGGAAGGCGAGCCAAGCAGGGCCTCCACCTCGGCCTTGGTCATGCCCTCGCGCAATTGCTCCAGATCGCCCTTGCGCGGCAGGTAGCCATGGTGCATCACCGTGGCGGTGCAGGAAGCGAGCAGCAGCGCCAGTCCGGCGGCCAGCATGGCGCGGCGCGTGTGTCCGGTGCGGGGCGTGTCATTCATGGGCGCGGCTCGTTCCTGATGGCATTTTCCCACTTTCATGGCCTGATTGCACAACTCCCGGAGAAGGGCAAATGATCCGCCGCTTTCTGAACAGGTTTCTGGCCCGCCCCGGGGCCGGTGCGGAAGCTGCATATGCGGCGATTGTGGCGCAGGCGCGGCAACCGGCCTTCTATGCGCACATGGGCGTGGCGGACAGCCATGCCGGGCGCTTCCGCATGATCGCCCTGCACGTGATATTGCTGATGGAGGCGCTGCTGGACGATGATGCCGGCGTGCGGGGGGCGCGGCCGGCGCGCGAGGAGCTGGCGCGCGCGGTGCAGGAGCTGATGTTCGACGAACTGGACGCTTCCTTGCGCGAGATGGGGGTGAGCGACCTGGCGGTGCCGAAACGCATGCGCAGGCTGGCGGACGCCTTCTATGCCCAGCACGCGGCGTTGCGCACGACGCTGGCGGCGGACGAGGCGGCATTGCGGCAGGCCCTGAGAGAGCATATCTATGCGGAAACGGATGACGCATCCGGCGCCGGGATGCTGGCGCGCTACGTGGTCGAGGCACAACGAGCGCTGGCGCAAGCCGCTTTTTCGCAGGTGGCGGCGGGGCACATTCCCTGGCCGGCGCCGGATGTGGAAAGGAAGGACGCATGACCAGAACCCCCATCAAACCGGAATTTTCCCGCCCGTTGCCGGTGGAAGACATCGGCGAGGGCGTGGAAAGGCACATATCCGCGGAACCGGCGGAGCTGCGGGCGCTGGCCCGGCGCATGAAGCTGCCCGAGGTGCTGACGCTGCGGGCCGATCTCGTCATACGTCCGCAGGGCGCCGGCAGCTACCTGGTGGAAGGGCAGATGCAGGCGCGGGTGGCGCAGGAATGCGTGCGCACGCTGGAGGTGTTCGAGGCCGATGTGCTGGCGGACATGGAGCGGCTGTTCGTGCCCGCCGATTCGCCGGCGGCGCGGGCGCTGGCGGAAGGGCCGGTGGTGGAGCTGGACGAGGAAGCGCCCGACGCGCCGGATGTCATCGAGGACGGGCGCATCGACCTCGGCGAACTGGTGGCGGAAACGCTGGCCCTGTCGCTGGATCCCTGGCCGCACAAGCCGGGCACGGACTTCATCGACATGGAAGCCGGCGCACCGGACGAGGAGGAAGAGCCGGAAAAGGCGCCAAATCCCTTCGCGGCGCTGAAAACGCTGGGAGAACGCGAGCGCTGAAACCGGCCGGCATGCCTTTCGCCCCGCGACAACGCCAGAACATCGGCGTATCTTTTGCCGTTTCAGGCATTGGCACGGGCGCGGAGCCTCTGCTATAGAGCGCCCAATTCGGCAAGCCGCGGGGCGGCGCTTCGGGCGACCGGCCAAGCGGGCGTGGCGGAACTGGCAGACGCGCAGGATTTAGGTTCCTGTGGGGCAACCCGTGAGGGTTCGACTCCCTCCGCCCGCACCATCTCCTCCATACTGCTGGCGGAGCATGGCGGGAAGGGAGCCCTGGTTTCGTGCGTCCGGCGGCGCGGGAAATGCATGACGGGTTCGGATGGAGACAGGCATGAACGTCGAGGAACTGAAGAACGAAGGCCTGGCGCGGGAGCTGCGGGTGACGGTGCCGGCGGCGGAAATCGGCGAGAAGGTGGAAAAGAAGCTGGCGGAACTGGCCAAGACCGTGCGTCTGCCGGGCTTTCGTCCGGGCAAGGTGCCGGTGGCGCATCTGCGGCGCATGTATGGCAAGCAGGTGAAGGCGGAGATCGTCGAGGAAACCCTGCGCGAAAGCATGCAGCAGGCGCTGGAAAAGGCCGACCTGGTGGCCGCCTATGAGCCGGAAGTGGAGATAGAAGGCGGCGAAGAGGGCGCGCAGAAGGTCATCGAGAGCGATGCCGACCTCGCCTATGTGATGAAATTCGAGGTCATGCCCGAGTTCGACGTGCCGGAAGACTTCTCCGACATCGAGGTGACCCGTTACAAGGTGCAGGTGCCGGAAGAGGATGTGGAAGAGGCGCTGGAAAACGTCGCCAGGCAGTTCCGCGACTTCGAGGACAAGGGTGAAGACGCGGCGGCGGAAAAGGGCGACCGGCTGCTCATTTCCTTCGTCGGACGCATCGACGGCGAGGAGTTCGAGGGCGGCAGCGCCCAGAACGTGCCGCTGGAGCTGGGCTCGGGGCAGTTCATTCCCGGCTTCGAGGATCAGCTCATCGGCGCGAAGGCCGGCGAGGAGCGCATCGTCAAGGTCACCTTCCCGGAAGACTACGGGGCGGAGAAACTGGCCGGCAAGGAGGCGGAGTTCACCGTGACGGTGGAGGCCGTGCAGGCGCCGAAAGACCAGGCCGTCGACGACGAGTTCGCCAGGAAACTGGGGCTGGAAAGCCTGGAGGCCCTGCGCGAACGGGTGCGCGAGCAGCTGGCGGCGGAATACGAGCAGACGGCGCAGGCGCTGGTGAAACAGGAGGCGCTGGACGCGCTGGATGCGAAGTTCGATTTCCCGGTGCCCGAGAAACTGGTGGACTACGAGTTCGAGCAGATCTGGCACACGTTGCAGCACCAGATGCAGGAGAACGGCACGACCTTCGAGGACGAAGGCACCAGCGAGGAAGAGGCGCGCAAGGAATATCGCGAGATCGCCGAGCGCCGGGTGCGGCTGGGGCTGGTCATCGGCGCCATCGGCCGCAAGGCGGGCGTGGACGTGAGCCAGGAGGAGCTGCAACAGGCGTTGATCGCCAAGGCGCAGCAGTATCCGGGGCAGGAACAGCAGGTCATCGAGTTCTACCAGAAGACGCCGGAGGCGCTGGTGGAGCTGCGCGCGCCGATCTTCGAATCCAAGGTGCTGGATCACATCCTCTCCCAGGCGAAGGTGGAGGAAAAGGAGATCACACCGGAAGAGCTGAAGAAGATCGTGGAAGAGGAAGAAGAATCAGGCGACGAAAAGCCGAAAGGGACGGCGAAAAAGTCGGCAAAAAAATCGGCCAAAAAAACAGCGAAAAAGACGGCCGGAAAAACGACGAAGAAGCCGGCGAAGAAGGCTTCCGGCAAGGCGGACAAGGGTGACGCCTGAGCCGATGATCCGTTGAACACGCGGGCCGCTGACGGAATCCCATCCGCCGGCGGCCTCTTTTTCAGATGATCAGGGATTTCAGGACATATAAGGCGCGGGATACGTAGTAGTTGTTGTAAAAGGCCCGCAAATGATCCAGCAATCCCAGGCTCAGCAGCACCATGGAAGCCAGCCACAGCCCGGTGAATATCCGCGGATCCAGGAGGATGCGACGCACCCGGCGGTTGCGCCACCAGATCCACAGGCGCAGCACGACGAAAACCATGGTCGCGGCCAGCAACTGCTGGTAAAGCGGTGGCGTGCCCTGCAAGAGAGCGGCACGCAGGCCGAACCACAACATCTGTAGTTCCATCGAGGTCATGGGCTAGAGGCACTGGCTGTTTGTCTCGCGCCACGATAACCGAAAGAGGTTAAGGGTATCTTGCATGGGCTTGACAGGCGGGCGGGCCCGTCGCAATGGAACGACCGATGCGATCCGCGCCGGCTTAGCTCAGTTGGCAGAGCACCTGATTTGTAATCAGGGGGTCGGGGGTTCGAGGCCCTCAGCCGGCACCA
>JALVFB010000050.1 GCA_027030295.1 Hyphomicrobiales bacterium | reverse complement strand
ATGTCCGGCATGAGCGGCATGTCCGGCATGGGTGGCATGTCCGGCATGGGTGGCATGTCCGGCATGGGCGGCATGTCCGGCATGGGCGGCATGTCCGGCATGAGCGGCATGGGCGGTATGTCCGGCATGAGTGGCATGGCGGGCAACAAGAAGAAAAACTGGAAACCGCCGCACAAGCGCCGTCACAAGTAATCGCTCCTCGGAAGGCGGGAGGTGCTCCGGGCTCGGCCCGGTGCGCCCCCTGCCCCGTATCTCAATAACGATCAGGCCTCGGAGATGGTCATGCAATTCGCTCGAAAAGGCATCCGGGCTTTTCTTGCCTGTTCCTCGGCGGCATTGCTGCTGCTGGGAGCCGCGGCGCCCGTCCGGGCCGATCGGCCCGAGTTGAAAGGCAAGAAAATAAAGGGGGTTTACATCCCCAGGGACTACTTCCGCGCCAAGTGGCACAAGCTGCACTTCAAGCCATACATAGACAAGGCCACGAACGAACAGTGCCTCGTCTGCCACAAGGAGATTCTGACGCACAAGCCGCGCAAGCAATCACCGGCGGGCTGGAAGGCGGATTCGGTGCTGGCCTGGTACCAGACGCTGGATACCTACGAAGGCTCCCAGATGACCTTCCACGCGCGGCACCTGACCTCGAAATACGCCAAACAGGTGATGAACCTGAAGTGCAACTTCTGCCACCAGGGCAACGACCCACGCGAAGAGGCGCCCGGCTCGCACGCGGATAACCAGAACGACGATACCCATACCCTGCGCAAGATGGTCAACCCGATGAAGACCTGCCTGCGCTGCCACGGCAAGTTCCCTTACGAGCACATGGAAGGTCTGGAGGCCGACTGGTCGAAAGTGCGCAAGGATTTCGAGGACGAGGACAATCCCAACGGTTGCCTCGTCTGTCACGCCGAAACCTATCGCACCGTGCGCCACCAGGTGACCTACCTGAAGCCCAAGAACATCGAGAAGCTGGCGAAGAAGTCTTCCGACGTCTGTTACGGCTGCCACGGCGGGCGCAAGTGGTACCGCATCTCCTATCCCTACCCGCGCCATCCGTGGCCCGGCATGAAGGACGTGGTGGAAGAGACGCCCGAGTGGGCGAAGAACCGCCCGACGGAATCCGAAGAACGCTACCGGAGGAAGTGAGATGACGCTGGAACACGAAGGCGGCGCGCCCGAGATTTTCGACCTGCGCGAGGACGCACTCCCCGGTGCGCCGAAACCCGTCGATCTGTCCAATTTCCAGTCGCTGTTGCGCGGCGTGGCGCGGCTGAACACCTCGCGGCGCTCTTTCCTGAAGGGGCTTTCCGCCACCGCCGCCGGGTTGGGGCTGCTGACGGCGCTCACCGCAAAGCCGAAAAAGGCCGAAGCCTTCGCCTACGAACCCTACCCGCGCGATGACGACCTGGAGACCGTGGTCACCTCCTGCGCGCACAATTGCGGCTCGCGGCACATGCTCGTGGCGCACAAGAAGGGCGACGTGATCGTGCGCCTTTCCACCGACGACGGGCGCTATCAGAAGGACGGGCATTTCGGCAAGGACACGGAAGAAGAGCCGCAGGTGCGCGGCTGCCTGCGCGGGCGCTCCTACCGGTTGCGGCTGTATTCGCCGGAGCGGCTGCTCTATCCGATGATGCGCGTGGGCGAGCGTGGCGAGGGCAAGTTCAAGCGCGTGAGCTGGGACGAGGCGCTGACCTTCATCGCCAGGAAGATGGTGGAGTTAAAGCAGAAATACGGCCCCACCGCGCTGCTCGACCAGTCCTACGCCGGCGCCTCCTATGGCGTGCTGCACAAGTCCGACCAGATCGAGGGCCTGCTGGCGCGCTTCCTCGGCATGTTCGGTTGCCGCACCTCGTCGTGGTCGGTCCCGTCGTATCAGGGCACGACGTTTTCCTCGCGCATGACCTTCGGCACCATCCACGATGGCAACGAGGACGACGCCTTCGCCCACTCGAAGCTCATCATCATGTGGGGCTGGAACCCGGCCTACACCTTCCATGGCGGCAACACCTTCTACTACATGCGGCTGGCCAAGCAGCGCGGCTGCAAGTTCGTGCTGGTCGATCCGCAATACACCGACTCGGCGGCCGCCTGGGACGCGTGGTGGATTCCCATCCGGCCCAACACCGATGCGGCGATGATGGCCGGCATGGCGCACTACATCTTCACCAACAACCTGCAGGATCAGAAGTTCATCGACCGCTTCGTGCAGGGCATGGACGAGGGCACCATGCCCGGCTGGGCCAAGGCGCAGGGGCACGAGAGTTTCAAGGACTACATCCTGGGCAAGTCCGACGGCGTGCCCAAGACGCCGGAATGGGCCTCCGAGATCTGCGGCGTGCCGGCGGAGGACATCAGGAAGCTGGCGCACATGTATGCCACCACCAAGCCCGCCGCGCTGAAGGCTTCCTGGGCGCCGGGGCGCAACGCCTATGGCGAGCAATACAACCGCATGGCGGCGGCGTTGCAGGCCATGACCGGCAACATCGGCGTTCTCGGCGGCTCGGCGGAGGGCGTGGGCAAGGCCTTCCACCTGCCGGCGGTGGCCTACCCCTACGACCAGTATGCCAACGTCTGGTTCGCTTCCATCAAGTCCGACCGCTGGGCGCATTGCGTGCTCAACTATCCGAACGTGAAGCGCGAGGAGATCGGCCTGTGGCCACGCACCGATCAGCTCGATGGCGTGATCCCGAACATCAAGGGCATCTTCTGGCAGGGGGCGGACTGGTTCAACCAGCTCACCAACATCAACAAGGAAATCGAGGCCATCAAGAAACTGGAGCTGGTGGTGTGCATGGACAGCACCATCACGCCGTCGGGCCTGTGGGCGGACGTGCTGCTGCCGGTGGCCACGCACTTCGAGCGGCACGACATCGCCCTGCCGTGGTACAAGGGCCACTACTTCATTCACCGGCCCAAGGTCATCGAGCCGATGGGCGAGTCGAAGACCGATTTTCAGATCTTCACCGAGCTGGCCTGGCGCCTCGGCTTCGGGCCGCAATACAATCCGCGCGCCACGCGCGATTATTTCAACAATCCCGACCCGGTGGACGAAGCGTATCTCCGCGCCTTCTGGGAAGAGCAGGTGATGCACCACATGGGCGTCACCATGACCTGGGAGGAGTTCAAGAAGCGCGGGGTTTACAAGTTCAGGCTCAAGGAGCCGCACGTGGCCTTCCGCGAGCAGATCGAGAAGGGCGTGCCCTTCAACACGCCGTCGGGCAAGATCGAGATCTTCTCCACCACCCTGGCGCAGATCAGGGACTTCAAGCGCACGGCCTATGGCTATCCCATTCCGCCAATCCCGAAGTGGATCGAGCCGTGGGAGTGGCTGGGCGATGCGGAGAAGACGAAGAAACATCCCTTCCACCTGGTCACGCCGCATCCGCGCTGGCGCACGCACACCATCTTCCACAACATCCCGTGGCTGCGCGAGACATATGAGCAGGAGGTGACCATCAACGCCTCCGACGCCAGGCGCCTGGGTATCAAGACGGGCGACATCGTGGAGGTGTTCAACGACCGCGGCAAGGTGGTGGTGCCGGCTTACGTGACCGAGCGGGTGATGCCCGGCGTGGCGGTGCTGCACGAGGGCGCGTGGATGGATCTCGACGAGAACGGCGTGGATCGCGCCGGCAACCCGGATTTCCTGACGCTCGACAACCCGTCGCCGGCGGGCGCCTTCGCCTACAACACCATTCTCGTCAACATCCGCAAGACGACCCTGGATCACCGGCCCGGTTGGGATCGGCTGGCCACCGCACGCTCTTATGTCTATCGCCGCGACGACTGACGGCGCGAGGTGTGAAAACGGGAAGCTGAAGAATCACCAGCAGGGAACGGACGACCACCATGGCGAAGAAACTGAACAAGCAGGAACTGCGCGAGGCGCTGAAGCGCAAGGCGCGCCAGACATACGAGCCGGTGAAGCCCAAGGTGCAGATGGGCTTCATCCACAACAACGTGGATTGCATCGGCTGCCGGGCGTGCGAAATGGCGTGCAAGGACAAGAACGGCCTGCCGCCGGGACCGCGCTTCCGCCGGGTGCAATACATCGAGGGCGGCACCTTCCCGAAGGTCTATGCCTACAAGGTGAACATGTCGTGCAATCACTGCGCCGAGCCGGCGTGTCTTCCCAGCTGCCCCACGGGGGCCATCTGGAAGCGGCCGGACAATGGCGTGGTGGACATCGATTCGTCCCTTTGCATCGGCTGCCGCAAGTGCGAGGCCGCCTGTCCGTTCGGCGCGCCGCAGTTCATCCCGGAGCTGAACATCGTCGCCAAATGCAACATGTGCATCGACGAACTGGAGGCCGGGCGCAAGCCCTATTGCGTCATGGCCTGCATGATGCGCGTGCTGGACGTGGGACCGATCGATCAGATCGACAAGGGCGCGTATGACACCAAGGCTTACTCCGAGGCCGACAAGAAGAACCTGGTGCGTCAGGTGAAGCACATGGCCGATCCCGAGCTGACCAACCCGTCGATCCGTTTCATCGCACATGAACAGGGGAAGGTGAAATCGTGAGTTGCGTTTCTTCGTCACCCCGGCGAAAGCCGGGGTCTCGTGCCGCGGACTCATGGGCTTGTTGCACGAGATTCCGGCTTTCGCCGGAATGACGAGTGAAGCCGGAATGACGAGTGAGGCC
>JALVFB010000049.1 GCA_027030295.1 Hyphomicrobiales bacterium | reverse complement strand
CCCTCGCCTTTCTCATGCGCCTCGATCACCTGAATGGGCACGTGGCAGTCGGCGCAGTCGCCGTTTTCCTCCGGGTGGCCACGCATGCGCATGAAGCCCTTGAAGCCCAGCCCGTCGAACTTTCCGTTCGCGTTGGTGGCGGTGTAGAATTGATAGACCACGGGATTGTCGAGGTCGCGGCCCATCATGGACGACGACCATTCACGGTAGATGCGCTTGTGGCACTGGCCGCAATAGGCGGGGCTGGTGGTGTCCTCCACGTTCTTGCGGATGTCGGCGGGCTTGTCCTGCGCCCGCGCCGCCAACAGCCCGATGCCGGTGATGGCGACGGCCGCCACCGCCATGGCCCATGCGAACCCCTGCTTGCGCATTCTTCCCCTCCCCAGGCTCGAAACCCCGATCCTTCCCTCGTCATTCCGGCGCAAGCCGGAATCTCGCGCAACAACCTCTTGCGCTTGCGGCACGAGATCCCGGCTTTCGCCGGGATGACGTGTTTTTCACAACCTCATGCGCCTGCGGCCTGACTCCCTGACGACACTGAGTGTCCCCGGACCCTTTGGGGCCGCCCTCCCCTTCCAGGGGGGATGAAAGGCACCGAACCACCGCGTTGATTGCTTTCCCGTCTCGCCTCCTGCGGCAAATTGCGCGACCATGCCGGTTGCCCGTGCGCGCAAACGGGTTATATCGTCATTTCTAGAAATATTGAAGCAATAATCCTGTGGCATGGCAAGGGCGTTTCGTTTCCGCGCTTGCAAGGAGGTTGAACGACCATGTCCGACGAAACGCTGATGAACGCCTTCGCGGCGCTGGCGCAGCCGACACGGCTCGCCGTGTTCCGCCTGCTCATCCGCGAGGGGCCCGACGGCCTGCCCGCGGGCGAAATCGCGCGCAGGCTGAACGTGCCGCAAAACACGCTTTCGGCCCATCTTGCTGTGCTGGCGCGCGGTCGGCTGGTGCGCTCGCGCCGAAAGGGGCGGCACGTCATCTACGCCGCCGATCTTGACGGCGTGCGGCGGCTCATCCTGTTCCTCACCCGCGATTGCTGCCACGGCCGGCCGGAGAAATGCGAGGCGCTGGTGGATTCCCTGCTGCCCGCCTGCGGAAAAGCCGGGAAGAAACCAGAACAGGAATAGGAGAAAAAGGAGAAACGCGTATGTCCATTCGACCGTTGAACGTGCCGAGGGTGCTGCTCGCCGCTGTGGCGCTGATGCTCGTGGTGTTCGCCACGCCGTCCGCGCGGGCGACGGAAACGCCCGCCTTTCTCGTCGATGCGGAATGGCTGGAAGGCCACATGGACGATCCGAAGCTGGTGCTTCTGGAGGTGCGTTACCATCCGCACCGCTATTTCACCATCGGCCACATCCCGCGCGCCATTCAGGTGAAGCGCTTCATGGACCTGGGCGACAATCACGGCGAAACACTCATGCATTTTCCTTCGCGCGCGCAATTTCAGGCGACGTTGCGCCGCTGGGGCGTGAACGACGACAGCCTCATCGTCATCTACGACGATTCGCGCACCGCCCTGGCTTCGCGGCTCTATTATCTGCTGGCGCTCCATGGCTATGACATGTCACGGGTGAAGATCCTCAATGGCGGCGCAACCGCGTGGAGCGCCTTCAACGATCTGACGAAGGAAGAGCCGACGATCAAGCCCGGTTCCGTGACGCTGAAGCCCGCGAACACGTCCATGTTCGTGGAGTGGACCTATGTCTATGACAAGGTGGTGGCGCGGCGCGAAAAGAACGTGGTGCTCATCGATGCCCGGCCGCGCCGGGGCTATACGGGCGAAAAGCTGACTCACGCGGTGCGCGGCGGACACATCCCAGGCGCCATCAACATCGTGTCGCTGGACGGCACGGACGGTGAAACGCACGAGTGGAAACCACTGTCCGAAATCGCGAAAATGTATGCGAGCGTGCCGAAGGACAGGACCATCGTGCTCTATTGCCACGACGGCTTCCGCATGAGCCTCGGCTGGCTGCAACTGAAGGCGCTGGGCTATGGCGACGTGCGGCTTTACAACGGCGGCTGGGGCCACTGGGGCAACCGCTTTTCGCTGCCGGTGGTGAAGGGGAGCGAACCGTTCGACGAAGCGTTTCGCCAATGAACGCCTCCGGTTCCCGCCCGGAACTGCAAGCCGAAACGGCAACGCCGGGCCACCCTGGCCCGGCGTTGTATTCGCGTTGCGGAATTTTTATCGACGTCAGTGCGCCAGCGCCGCCAGCAGCAGCAGGGCCACGATGTTGGTGACCTTGATCATCGGGTTCACGGCGGGGCCGGCGGTGTCCTTGTAGGGGTCGCCCACCGTATCGCCGGTCACCGCCGCCTTGTGGGCATCCGATCCCTTGCCGCCGTGCGCGCCTTCCTCGATGTATTTCTTGGCGTTGTCCCAGGCGCCGCCGCCGGTGGTCATGGACACGGCGACGAAGAAGCCGGTCACGATCACGCCCAGCAGCATCGCGCCCAGCGCCGCGAAGGCCTGCGACGCGCCGGCGATGAGATAGACCACCCAGAAGGCGACGATGGGCGAGAGCACCGGCAGCAGCGAGGGGATGATCATTTCCTTGATGGCGGCGCGGGTGAGCATGTCCACGGCGCGGCCATAGTCGGGCTTCTCCTTGCCTTCCATGATCCCCGGCTTCTCGCGGAACTGCCGGCGCACTTCCTCCACCACCGAGCCGCCGGCGCGCCCCACGGCGGTCATGGCCAGACCGCCGAACAGGAACGGCAGCAGGCCGCCGAACAGCAGCCCCGCCACCACGAACGGGTTGGACAGCGAGAAGTCCACCTGCACCCCATGCAGGATGGAGTCCGCCGGCGCCGAAGCCGCGTAGTGTTTCAGGTCTTCCGTGTAGGCCGCGAACAGCACCAGCGCGCCGAGGCCGGCGGAGCCGATGGCATAGCCCTTGGTCACCGCCTTGGTGGTGTTGCCCACCGCATCCAGCGCGTCGGTGGTGTCGCGCACCTCCGGCGGCAGGTCGGCCATCTCCGCGATGCCGCCGGCGTTGTCCGTCACCGGGCCGAAGGCGTCCAGCGCCACCACCATGCCGGCCAGCGACAGCATGGTCGTGACCGCGATGGCGATGCCGAACAGCCCGGCCAGCTGATAGGTGATGATGATGCCGGCGATGATGACGAGCGCCGGCAGCGCCGTGGCTTCCAGCGACACGGCCAGGCCCTGGATGACGTTGGTGCCGTGGCCGGTCACCGAGGCGTCGGCGATGGAGGTGACGGGACGATAGCCGGTGCCGGTGTAGTATTCGGTGATCCAGATGATGGCGCCGGTCACCGCGAAGCCGACGAGGCCGCAGATGAACAGGTCAAGCCCGCTGAAGGTCATGCCGCCGGCGTTGAAGGTCTCCGCCGCGCCCAGCCAGCCCCAGACGACGACGGCCAGCGCGACGGCGGAAAGGATGGCGGTGGCGATGAAGCCCTTGTAGAGCGCGCCCATGATGGAGTTGTTCGCGCCCAGCTTCACGAAGAAGGTGCCGATGATGGAAGTGACCACGCAGGCCGCGGCGATGATGAGCGGGAACAGCATCATTTTCTGCGCCACCGCGCCGGTGAAATAGATGCTGGCCAGCACCATGGTCGCCACCACGGTCACCACGTAGGTTTCGAACAGGTCGGCGGCCATGCCGGCGCAGTCGCCGACGTTGTCGCCCACGTTATCCGCGATGGTGGCCGGGTTGCGCGGATCGTCCTCCGGGATGCCCGCTTCCACCTTGCCCACCAGGTCGCCGCCGACGTCGGCGCCCTTGGTGAAGATGCCGCCGCCCAGACGGGCGAAGATGGAGATGAGCGAGGCGCCGAAGCCCAGCGCCACCAGCGCGTCCACCACCGTGCGGTCGGTGGGCGCGAAGCCCAGCACCCCGGTGAGGATCAGGAAATATCCCGCAACGCCCAGCAGCGCCAGACCGGCCACCAGCAGGCCGGTCACGGCGCCGGACTTGAAGGCCATGTCCAGGCCGGCGGCCAGCGACGTGGCCGCGGCCTGCGCCGTGCGCACGTTTGCGCGCACCGAGATCATCATGCCGATGATGCCGGCGAGCCCCGAGAACGTGGCGCCGATGGCGAAGCCCACCGCCGCCAGCCACGACAGAAACACGCCCACGAGGATGAAGATGACCACCCCCACGAGGGCGATGGTGGTGTATTGCCGGCGCATGTAGGCGTTCGCGCCTTCGCGAATGGCGGCGGCGATTTCCTGCATGCGCGGCGTGCCGGCATCCGCGGCCAGAACGCTGCGGATGGTGAAGACGGCATAGAGAATGGCGAGCAATGCTGCGCCGATGACGATCCAAAGGGTAGCAGTCATTATTTCCCTCCCGGTTCCCCTTCCACTCCGCGGCGGCGCCGTGCCGGCTGCCCGTTCCCCGTCCTGACCGCGCCGCCGTCGAAAGGCTTGGCCTCTGGCGGCGTTACATGCCAGAGGAATGCGCAAGAGGCAACCGACATGTGTCAAGTGCCCGAAATTTGTGCATAACGCGCAGAAGCGCGAATGGCGTCGGAAACGGGATCATTCTCCGGACGCCGTCGCCGCCTCGCGCCGCAGGTGCAGCGCATGCCAGGCCAGCGCCAGCGCCGCCACGATGAGCATGGGCGCCAGCGCCAGATTGACCCCTTTCCAGCCGAAGGCGTTCAGCAGCTGCCCGGAAGCCA
>JALVFB010000048.1 GCA_027030295.1 Hyphomicrobiales bacterium | reverse complement strand
ACTTCCGGCAGGCGCAGGCCACGCGGTCGGCCAGCGTCTCCGTCACCGCCCGCTGAAAGGCGGCGCAGATGTCCGCCTTGTCGCGCTCGGCGATGTCCTTGCCCAGGTCGAGAATGGCGGTGCGCACCGCCGTCTTCAACCCGGAAAAGGAGAAGTGGCACTCCGCCCTGCCCTTCATCGGCCGCGGGAAGTCGAAGCGCGCGGGATCGCCCTGTTCCGCGAGCTTCTCCACCAGCGGGCCGCCGGGATAGCCGAGATCGAGCATCTTCGCCACCTTGTCGAAGGCTTCGCCCAGCGCATCGTCGATGGTGGTGCCAAGCCGGGCGTAGCGGCCCACGGCGTCCACCGAGACGAGCTGCGTGTGCCCGCCGGAGACCAGCAGCAAGAGGTAAGGCGGACGCACCGCCTCGTCGGTGAGCATGGGCGAGAGCGCGTGCGCCTCCAGATGGTTCACCGCCACCAGCGGCAGGCCGTGGGCCAGCGCGATGGCCTTGGCGCTCATCAGCCCCACCAGCAGCCCGCCAATGAGGCCCGGACCGGCGGTGACCGCCACCAGGACACGCCGGCTTCCTTCAGCGCCTGCTTCAAAAGCGCATCGAGGCGCGAGACATGGGCGCGGGCGGCGATTTCCGGCACCACGCCGCCGAAGGCCGCGTGTTCCGCGATTTGCGAATAAACCACGTTGGAGAGAATTGCCGCCCGGCCGTCGGGGTGCAGCCGCAGCACCGCGGCGGCGGTTTCGTCGCACGAGCTTTCGATGCCCAGCACCAACATGTCCCGGCGGGCGTCGCTGGCCCGTTTCCGCTTTTCCCTTGCCTTGCTCATGTGTCCTTAATATAGGATTTTGCAGGGTTGACCACCCACCGCCCCGCGCCCCCACCCAACCCTCGATTTCGTCCGCAAGGTTGGGCGGGGGCGCGGGGCGGTGGCGTATGAGCACCAACCGGAGCAAGCCTTCATGGAACCCATCCGCATCGGCACCCGTGGATCGAAGCTGGCGCTGGCGCAGGCCGAGGAGACGAAGCGCCGGCTGATGGCGGCGCACGGCCTGCCGGAAGAGGCGGTGGAGCTGGTCATCATCAAGACCACCGGCGATGCGGTGCGCGACCGGCCGCTGGCGGACATCGGCGGCAAGGGGCTGTTCACCAAGGAGATCGAGGAAGCGCTGCTGGATGGACGCATCGACCTGGCGGTGCATTCGATGAAGGACGTGCCGGCGGAGCTGCCCGCCGGTCTGGCCATCGTCTGCCACCTGCCGCGGGAGGACGCGCGCGACGCCTTCATCTCGCTGAAATACGCCGGCATCGACGAACTGCCGGCGGGAGCGACGGTGGGCACCTCCTCGGTGCGCCGCGCCGCGCAACTGTTGCGGCGGCGCAATGATGTTCGGATCGTGCCCTTTCGCGGCAACGTGGACACGCGGCTGCAAAAGCTCGCCGACGGCGT
Source organism: Hyphomicrobiales bacterium (assembly GCA_027030295.1). Taxonomy (GTDB): domain Bacteria; phylum Pseudomonadota; class Alphaproteobacteria; order Rhizobiales; family Aestuariivirgaceae; genus Thermopetrobacter. Next base: position 3,311 of record JALVFB010000048.1, on the reverse strand, counting down.
GGCGGAAGCCACGTTCCTGGCCTGCGCCGGTTTGCGCCGTCTGGGGCTGGCGGAAAGGATCACTCAGGCGGTGCCGGTGGGCGTGATGCTGCCGGCGGTGGCGCAGGGGGCCATCGGCATCGAGACGCGCGAAGACGATGCGCGCACCCGCGCGCTGCTGGCGCCGCTGAACGATGCGGACACGGCGGTGCGCGTGGCCGCCGAGCGCGGCTTTCTGGAGCGGCTGGAAGGATCGTGCCGCACGCCGCTGGCGGCCCATGCCGTTATTGCGGACGATGGTTCCTTGCATCTCGTCGCCGAGGCGCTGACGCTGGATGGCGCGCAATGCTGGCGGGTGGAGCGGCGCGGTGCGGCGGAAGAGGCGCACGCGCTGGGTGCGGACGCGGCGGAAGAGGTGCTGGCGGCAGCGGGTGATGCGCTGGTGCGCTGAAGCAACAGTCTGAAGTCACCTCGAACGATTTCATACCAAGATGCATAAAGAACCACCCACCGCCCCGCGCCCCCACCCAACCCCCAAATTATGAGAAACAAGGGCTTGGGTGGGGGCGCGGGGCGGTTTCACCGGTCAACCTTTGCGCAGATTGGTATCATTGGGTGTTTCACAACTCCTTGCATGTCAAGGGTGAAACCGCTTCGCGGCGGCCCTTTGGGCCGCCCTTGACATGCAAGGAGTTGCGAAAAGAATGGCCAGGAAGCGCCAATGGCGAAAAATCGCCATTGGCGCTTCTCTCGGAAAAATTCCCCGAGCCAGGCGATGACGTTCGTCTCTCTCTGCCTCATGTGCGCGTCGAGTTTCCACCATGCGATCCCGCATGCCTTGCAAAGAGATGGCGTGGTCAGTAGATGAAGGGCACGCGAAAGACAGCCGAAACGGACGGTTTCATGCGCATCATCCAGATCACCGACACCCACATGTCCGCCGAGCCGGACCTTCAGGCCCGCCGCGTGCGCGATCTCGCGCGCACCATCGACGCCATCCTGACGCTGCCGGCGGAGGAACAGCCCGACGTGGTGCTGCACACCGGCGATGCCGCCAACTGGGGCCAGCCGGAGGAATACGCCCTGGTGCGCAAGGAGATGGAGCGCCTTTCCTGCCCGTGGTTCATCACCCCGGGCAACCGCGATTCGCGCCGGCGCATGCGCGAGGCCTTCGGCGATCTCGGTTGGCTGCCGGAGGGCGAAGGGCCGCTGGATTTCGCGGTTTCGGCCGGGCCGCTGCGGCTGGTGGGCTTCGACAGCAAGGGGCCGAAGACCAACAAGGGCTGGGCCGACGAGGAGCGCCTCGCCGCCCTGCGCCGCATGCTGGAAGAGGCCGATGGCGCGCCGGTGGTGCTGTTCATGCACCATTCGCCCTATGTGGTGGACGAGATTCCCGATCCCTACCAGTTCGCTGACTGGGAGCACGCCGAAGCGCTGAACGACCTGGTGAGCGACTTCCCCAACGTGCAGGTGGTGCTGACCGGGCACGTGCACCGGCATGTGCGGGGAACGGTGGGGTATGCGCCGGCGGTGACCATGCTGTGCGTGGCCTCCGACCTGCGCAAGGGCCCGGCGAAGGCGCTGGCGGACACCCCGGCCTGGATGGCGGTGGATTTCGACGATGCCGGACACTTGCTGAAGGCGGCAATGGAAACGGCGGCCCCGGCCGTGGCCGGCGCCGCCGCCGAATGATCACCGCCGTGCATCAACCGCCATAAGGCTTCGTCGGCAGACCGAGCTGAATCCAGCCGGGCGTGCGGAAGGAGCCGGTCATGCCGCCGGCGACGTTCACCGCGTTGTTCCAGCCATATTGCGGCAGCGCCAGCGCCACCTGCCCGGAGCGGGCGCCGGAAGCGCAGATGAACGCCACCTTCCTGTCGCGGTCGCCGCCGGTGACCTCTTCCAGTTTCTGCAGGAACTGCGGATCCTGCAGCGAAATGGGCACCGCCGGCTCGGCCAGACCGGTCTTCATCCATTCATTTGGGGAACGCACGTCCACCAGCACCAGCTCGCCCTTTTTCGCCTCCTCATGGGCGGTCTTCGGGTCGATTTCGGTAATGGCCGGTTTCTGAAACAGATTGAACATGTCTCGTCCTCTTTCTTTCCTCCTTGGCCGGCGGCCTCGCGGCGCCAGCGCGAACGTGTGCCTTAATATATTAGAATGTTCTGATATAACAGCCCCGAGCGTGTAAATTCTTGCATATCATTCCACCATGCGAAAGGCCCGATATGGCGTTGCCTTGCGCGGACGCTGGTGTATGCTGACCCGCGCGCAAGGGAGTGGCGTTCATGGCATGGAGCGATTTTCGCAGCGTGTGGCTGGTGGACGGACTGCGCACGCCGTTTCTGCGGGCGCGGCGCGAACCGAATCCCTTCTCCGCCGCCGACCTGGCGCAAGCCGCGATGCGCGCGCTGCTGGCGCGCCAGCCGTTCGAGGCGGCGGCGCTGGACGAGGTGATTGTCGGCTGCGTGGCTCCCGCCCCGGCGGAAGTGAACATCGCCCGGGTGGCGGCGCTGAAGGCCGGGGTGCCGAAGCGGGTGCCGGCGCTCACCGTCAACCGTGTCTGCGGCTCCGGCATGCAGAGCATCGACCTGGCGGCGCGGAACATCATGCTGGGCGAGGCCGAGCTGGTGCTGGCCGGCGGCACCGAGAGCATGAGCCACATGCCGAAGGACACGCTGTTCTGCGCGCTGGCCGATGCGGTGGCGGACATGCGCATGGGCGACACGGCGGAGGTGCTGGCGCGCAAGTTCGGCATCGGCCGGGCGGAGATGGACGCCTTCGCGCTGGAAAGCCACCGGCGCGCGGCGGCGGCGCGGGAAACCGGGCGTTTCGCGCAGGAGGTGGCGCCGATCACGGATGCGGACGGCGCCGCGTTCGACCGCGACACGGGGATTCGCCCCGATACGTCCTTGGACAAGCTGGCGGCGCTGGCCCCGGTGTTCGCCGAAGACGGCGCGGTGACGGCGGGCAACAGTTCGCAGATCACCGATGGCGCCTGCGTGGTGCTGCTGGCCAGCGAAGAGGCGGTGAAGCGCCATGGGTTGACGCCGCTGGCGCGGGTGGCGGACGCGGCCTGGGCCGGGCTGGAGCCGCGCGAAATGGGCCTCGGCCCGGCCTACGCCATGGCGAAATTGCTCAAGCGGCGGAATTTCGGCCTCGGGGACGTGGACGCCTTCGAGATCAACGAAGCCTTCGCGGTGCAGGTGCTGGCGGTGCTGCGGGCGCTGGCGGACGAGGCGTTCTGCCGCGATGAACTGGGGCTGGACGGCGCGGCGGGGGAGATTCCGCCGGAAAGGCTGAACGTGGACGGCGGGGCCATCGCGCTGGG
>JALVFB010000047.1 GCA_027030295.1 Hyphomicrobiales bacterium | reverse complement strand
TCTGAAGGACATCTGGCCGACGCAGGGAGAAATCCGCGAGGCGTTGCGCGCGGCCGTCGCGCGCGAGGAGTTCGTTCAGCGTTACGCGGACGTGTTCGCCGGCGACGAAGAGTGGCGGAAGATCGACGCCGGTGCCGGGCATACCTATCAGTGGGACGAGAAGTCCACCTATATCCGCAAGCCGCCCTATTTCGACGGCATGACGCTGGAGGTGCCGCCTGTTGCCGACATCGCGCAAGCGCGCATCCTGGGGCTGTTCGGCGATTCCATCACCACCGATCACATCTCGCCGGCGGGCGCCATTCCGGTGGACAGCCCGGCGGGCAGATACCTCATCGAGCACGGGGTGGCTCGTGAGGACTTCAACTCCTACGGCGCGCGGCGCGGCAACCACGAAGTGATGATGCGCGGCACCTTCGCCAACATCCGGCTTCAGAACGAGATGACGCCGGACGTGCGCGGCGGCTGGACGGTGCATCAGCCAAGCGGTGAGCGCATGACCATCTTCGATGCCGCCATGCGCTACCGGGACGAGGGCGTGCCGCTGGTGGTCGTCGCGGGGCGTGAATACGGCACCGGCTCCTCGCGCGACTGGGCGGCGAAGGGGCCGAAGCTGTTGGGCGTGCGCGCCGTCATCGCCGAGAGCTACGAGCGCATTCACCGCTCCAACCTCGTCGGCATGGGTGTGCTGCCGTTGCAGTTCATGGAGGGCGAGAACCGCAAGACGCTGGGGCTGGGCGGCGCGGAGGTCATCTCCATAGAGGGCCTGGCGGAGAGGCTGGCGCCGGGCGCGACGCTGCCGGTGCGCATCACCTACGCGGATGGCACGGAGAAGACCATCGAGGTGCTCTGCCGCATCGATACCGAGGACGAGCTGGACTATTACCGCAACGACGGCATCCTGCCCTACATGATCCGGCGGCTGGCCGGCGCGGCGTGATGCGTTCGCAAGCGCGCAGCTGCCGTTCACGAAGCCCGTCAAGCGAAAGTGATGGGCGTTTGCGCGCCGGCGCGGCTAACATGGGCGCATGACGGATTTTACGCACAGGATGACGCGCCGCCGGCTGCTGCTGGCGTTGGCGGCGGCGGGAGGAGCGGCGGCCCTGCGTCCGCGCGCCGGGCGGACGGCGCCGGAAGGCATGGCCTCGCGCCGGCCGAAAGTGGTGGTGGAACTGTTCACCTCGCAGGGCTGCAACGCCTGCCCGCCGGCGGATGCGTTGATGAAGGAGCTGTGCCAGCGGCATGGCGTGCTCGGCATCAGCTACAACATCGACATATGGGACTATCTCGGCTGGCGCGACACGCTGGCGCGTCCCGAATTCACCCGTCGCCAGCGCATGTATGCGAAGGCCCTGGGGGCGACGCGGGTCTATACGCCGCAGATGATCATCAATGGCCGTCGGCAGGTGGTTGGCAACGCGCGCGAAAAAGTGCTCGCCGCCGTCGCCGAGGAGACGCGCGGGGAGGGATGCCAGCGGGTTCCCCTGACCCTGCGCCACACGCGGCAGGCGCTGGAAATTGAGATCGGCGAAACGCCGGCGTTGGCCGGGCGCGAGGCCACGCTGTGGCTGGTGACCATGCGCGGGAAGGTGGCGGTGAAGATCGCCCGCGGCGAGAACCGCGGGCGCGAAATCACCTATCACCACGTGGCGCGGCGCATCGTGCCGGCGGGCATGTGGCACGGCAAGGCCATGCGGCTGTCGCTGCCGCGCGAGGAGATCATGACGCGACAGGCGGACATGTGCGCCGCGCTGCTGCAACTGGACACGCATGGCCCCATCATCGCCGCCGCCGCATTGTAGGCGCCGGGCGGCGCCTCAGCCGCCGGTGACCGGGGGGAAAAAGGCGACCTCGCGAGCGCCGGTGACGGGGGTGTCGAAATCGGCGTGTTGCTGATCCACCGCCACCCGCAGCACGTTTTCATCGGCCAGCGCCGCGGCGTGGGCCTCGTCGCGCTCGCGCAGCCAGGCCAGCAGGTCGGCGACGGTGCGCACCTCTTCCGGCGGGGTCAGCTCTTCCTCCTGCTTGCCAAGCCTTTCGCGCACCCAGGCGAAATAGAGCAGTTTCATGGCCGTCGGCTCCTGTTGAGAATGCCTCGGTAATTACTGCCCCGCGCCCCCACCCAACCACCTGCTCCCACAATATCGGGTGGTTGGGTGGGGCGCGGGGCGGTGGGCGGTCTGAAAATTCGCCGATCGGCGAATTTTCATCAAGAATTTTCCGGTTCGTCCTCGCGGATGACGTGGTGCAGACCGGCGCGCAGATAATCATAGCCCGTGTAAAGCGTCAGCAGGGCCGCGACCCACAATCCGGTCAGGCCGATGTCCACGGCATGGGGCAGAAAGCGCTCCGCCGCCGGGCCGACGATCAAGAGGCCGATGGCGATGAGCTGAATGGCGGTTTTCCATTTCGCCAGCCAGGTGACCGGCACCGGCACCCGCAGCTGACCGAGAAATTCGCGCAGGCCCGAAACCAGCACCTCGCGTGAAAGGATGACGAAGGCGGCCCACAGGTGGCCGCCAGCGATGGTGCCGTTGGCCGCGAGCATCAGCAGCACGCCGGCCACCAGCAGCTTGTCGGCGATGGGGTCGAGCATGCGCCCCAGCGCCGATTGCTGCTGCCAGGCGCGGGCCAGCCAGCCGTCGAAGAAATCGGTGATGGCGGCGGCGATGAACAGGGCGAAGGCGAACCAGCGGGCGGAATCGGTGTTCCACAACAGCGCTCCGGCCACCAGTGGCACAGCGGCGATGCGGCCATAGGTGAGCAAATTCGGCACCTGCAAGGCCACCGGCAGGGTGGAACGCCGGCGCGCCGGCGGCAAGGAACCCGTTCTGGCTTCGCTGTCGCTCATGGTGCCTGCCTTCGCTGTTCCCCGGCCGTTCGTTCAATGAAAATGGTCGTATATGGCCTGCGCCAGCCGCTCCGAGATGCCTTCCACCGCCGCCAGCTCCACCACTTCCGCGCGGGCGATGCCGCGCACGGAACCGAAGGCCGCCAGCAACGCCCGCTTGCGCGCCGGGCCGATGCCCGGAACGTCATCCAGCGAGCTGGCCCGCGTCGCCTTCGCCCGCCGCTTGCGCTGGGCGCCAATGGCGAAACGATGCGCCTCGTCGCGCAGCCTCTGCAAGTAATACAGCACCGGATCGCGCGGGGAAAGCCTCAAGGTGCGGCCGTCCGGGAAATAAAGGGTTTCGTTGCCGGCGTTGCGCTCCGGCCCCTTGGCGATGCCCATGAAGGCGATGTCTTCCAGCTCCAGCTCCGTGGCCACTTCCGTCGCGGCGCGCAACTGCCCGGCGCCGCCGTCGATGAGCACCAGGTCGGGGCGGCGGGGGAAGGAGTCGTCGGCCGCATCTTCGTCTCTGACCAGGCGGGCGAAGCGGCGGCGCATGACCTCGCGCATCATGGCGTAATCGTCGCCCTTCGCGCCCGCGGCGTCGCGGATGTTGAAGGTGCGGTAGTGCGCCTTCATGAAACCCTCCGGCCCGGCCACCACCATGGCGCTGACGGGATTGTCGCCATGCAGGTGCGAATTGTCGTAGATCTCGATGCGTTCGGGTGGGTGCGGCAGGTTCAGGGTTTCGGCCAGGCGTTTCAACAATTGTTGCTGGGCGCGGGTGGTGGCCAGCCGCTGGGCCAGCGTTTCCTGTGCGTTGTCCAGCGCCAGCTGCACGAACTGCCGCTTTTCGCCGCGTTGCGGCACGTGCACGCGCACCTTGTGCCCGGCGCGGGAGGACAGCGCTTCTTCCAGCAACGCGCGCTCGGCGATGTCGTGCGAGAGCAGGATGAGCGGCGGGATGGGATGGGCGTCGTAGAACTGGGCGAGGAAGGCGGCGAGAATGTCGGACTCCTCGCGGGCCATCTCCGAGCGCGGGAAATAGGCGCGGTTGCCCCAGTTTTGCCAGTTGCGGAAGAAGAACGCCTGAATGCAGCTCTGCCCGCCGTCGCGGGCGATGGCGAACACATCCGCCGATTCGAAACCGCGCGGGTTCACGCCCTGGCCTTGCGTGATGTGGGTGAGCGCGGCGATGCGGTCGCGCAGAATGGCGGCGGTCTCGAAGTCCAGCCGTTCGGCCGCCTGCTGCATCTGGCGGGTCAGCTCGGCCTGCACGCGCTTGCTGCCGCCGGAGAGGAAGGCCTCGGCCTGTTTCACCAGTTCGGCATATTCCTGCATGCTCACCTCGCCGGTGCACGGCGCGGCGCAGCGGCGTATCTGATGCAGCAGGCAGGGGCGGGAGCGGTTGGCATAGACCGAATCGGAGCAGGTGCGCAGCAGAAACGCCTTCTGCATGGCGGCAATCGCCCGGTTCACCGCGCCAGCGGAGGCGAAGGGGCCGTAATAGTTGCCCGGAATGCGCCGCGCGCCACGATGTTTCATCAGCCGCGGGGCGGCGTGGTCGCGGGCGATGAGGATGTAGGGGAACGACTTGTCGTCGCGCAGCAGGATGTTGAAGCGCGGTTTCAGCTTCTTGATGAGGTTGGCTTCCAGCAGCAGCGCCTCGGCCTCGGTGGCGGTGGTGGTGAACTCGATGCGCGAAACCTGGCGGATCATCATGGCGATGCGGGTGGAATGCCCCTGCCCGCGCGCATAGCTGGCGACGCGCTTCTTCAGGTTGCGGGCCTTGCCCACGTAGAGCAGCTCGCCGCGGGCGTCGTAGTAGCGATAGACGCCCGGGCGTTCGGGCAGCCGCTTCACGGTTTCGGCGATCAGCGCCGTGCCTGTGAGCCGTTGTTCCTTCATGACGCATCAATTGGCGCACGAAAGGAC
>JALVFB010000046.1 GCA_027030295.1 Hyphomicrobiales bacterium | reverse complement strand
CAGCTTCTCGATCTCCTCGCCGCCACGACCGAAGATGAACGGGTCGCCGCCCTTCAGCCGCAACACACGCTTGCCCTCCCTGGCCAGGCGCACCAGCATGTCGGAAATCTCCTCCTGCGGCACGGCGTGGTCGCCGCGGCGCTTGCCGACGTAGATGCGCTCGGCCTCGCGGCGCACGAGGTTGAGGATGCCATCGCCCAGCAGCCGGTCGTAGAGCACCACGTCCGCCTTCTGCATCAGGCGCAGGGCCTTGAAGGTGAGGAGATCCGGATCGCCCGGGCCGCAGCCGACGAGATAGACCTCGCCGGTGATTCCTTCGCGCTCTTCCGCTTCCGCCGCGGTCAGCTCGCGCTCCAGCAGCGTCTTCGCCGTGTCCTCGTCGCCGGAAAAGACGAGCGTGGCCAGCGGGCCTTCGAGGATGCGCTCCCAGAAGCGGCGGCGATTTTCCGGGTTCTTCAGCCGCGCCATCACCTTCTCGCGGATGTCGCCGGCGAACTCGGCGAGCTTGCCGAAGGCGGCGGGCAGCATCGTTTCCAGGCGGGCGCGAATCATGCGCGCCAGAATGGGCGAGGCGCCGGATGAGGACACCGCCACCACGATGGGCGAACGATCGACGATGGAGGGCATGATGAAGTCGCACAGTTCCGGACGGTCGGCGACGTTCACCGGCACCCTGGCGGCGCGGGCCATGTCGGCGATCTTGCGGTCGTCCTCGTAATCGCGGCAGGCGGCGAAGGCCAGCGCCGCGCCCTCGAAGTCGGCCGGCTGCGGGCAGCGGTGGAGGTGCTCAAGGCGCGGGTTGTCGCGAAGGCCCGCGAAGTCGTCCTCGCTGATGGACTCGGCGAACAGCTTCACATGCGCGCCGGCGCGCAGGGCTATCTCGCAGCGGCGCGCGGCGACGGTGCCGCCGCCGGCGACGATGACCGTGCGTTCGCTGACATCGCGGAATATGGGAAGGAAGTCCATCGCTGCGCCCGGCTCCCGGTTGCGGTCAGTCCTGCGGGTAATGATGGTCTGCCCATTCGGTGAACAGCCGCGCCAGACGGCGGGCGTCTTCCGCGTCCAGGCCCACTTGCGTGATGCGCTTGCCTTCCTTGTAGGTCAGGCGCAGGAAATGGACGTCGTTGCCGGCGTCCACCGCGTCCACCTTCAGCTCGCGGCGAAAGGCGGTGACGAACTGATCCAGCGTCTCGATCTTCTCCTCCGGCGTCATGAGGCGTCTCCCTCCTCGCCCATCTTCCGTTTCAGCTCGCGCGTCCGGTCGCCCCAGTAGAAGGCGGTTTCCAGCTCCAGATGCCAGTTCGACGGCGTGTCCGGATAGTCCGGCTTGACGTCGAACTCCAGAAACACCTCGCCGGAACGCCCGACCTCGATCACCAGTTCGCGCAGTTCGTCGAATTTCTCGATCTGCGGGTTGGCGATCATCAGTTCGCTGACCTTGACCATTTGGCAAATCCTCCTGCCTCGCTTGTTGGGCCTTGCGTCGCGCACTCATATAGGGCGGCGCAAGGTCAAGGGCGCGGGCCTTTCCACGATTCGCACAAAAGGCCGTGGCGGGGCAAGCGCTGGTGGTCAGGCGCCGGCCATTTCCGGCGCGCGCACGCGGTTGGCGTAGCGGCCGCGGTAATAGACGCGGCGTTTCTCCGGCTCTTCGTGGTCGACGAAGGCGGTGCGGGTGTGCAGCACGTTGTTGCACAGCAATCCCTGGCCGGGCCGCATGCGCACGCGGAAGAGAAACGGTTCCTCGCCGGAGCGCAAAAGCGCGCGCAGGGCATCCACCGCCTTGCGCAGCACCGGGTCGTCGGCCCAGACGATGTTGCGGCTGCGTTCGGTGTAGCGCATGTTGAGGTTGCCCTGATCGTCCACCCAGAAGACGGGGCCTTTCGATTCCGGGCGCACGGTTCCATCCTCTTCCACGAATTCGGGAATGGTCATGGCGTCCGGGGCCATGAGGGCGCGGATGTAGTCGGGGTTCGTCTCGCGCAGGCGAAGATAGGCGATTTCCGGATCCAGCAGCTCGTTCTCGCCACCCTCCTTCGCCTGGCGGACGCAATGGAGAATCATGGCGCGGATGGGGCGCACGCCTTCATATCCGAACTTGTAGTAGCCGTCCGTGTGCCAGAGAATGCGGCGCGTGGTGTAGGGAATGAAGCCCTGGCGGGGGCGCTCCTCGGGGGAAGCGACGCGGATGTCCACCAGCTCGTGGTCGCGCATGGAACGGTGGCGTTCGCGGTCGATGAGACCGAAGCGGGCGGCGAAGATTTTCAGCTCTTCCGCCAAGTGCGGCGAATCGCCGCCGTCGCGCCGGCCGGTGTCGTAGATGGCCATGTTGGCGCTCTCGCACAGGCGCAGGATGGCCCGGCTTTCCTCTTCCGTGGGGTTGGGAAAATCGCGCACGGGCACCACCATGTCGGCCGGAGAGCGCGGATGCGCGGCCAGTTTCCACTCCCGCCAGCGCGCGAAAGCACGCGCATTTTCAGGGTGAAACGGGCTGTCTTGCGGAACGGGATTGATTTTTGTCATGGAGCCAGCTTTTCCTTGTCGATATCCGGGCTGCCGCCGCGTTCGCTTTTCAAGCGGCGGAAATGTCGCCGCCCATCGGCATGTGCGCATTGAAAGGCGTCAAGTTGTGTGCATCATGAAATATGCATATTGGAATATGTGCCATGCATATGCTATAGGCGGTTCCACATTTCCGAGGGGTGGCAAAAAACGCATTGGCGGTTTGGCCCCTTGAAAGCGGGACGCCTATCATGTCACCGGCCCTGAAAAGGGTCCCGATCAACGTGCTGGGTGATTCCGGTTTGGGCCGTATCGCTTCCGTGGATGGTCCGCGGGAGACGGTATCGCTCAACGAATGACAGAGGGAGTGAAAATGGCGAACAAGGATTTCGACGTGCGCCCGACGCCTTTGCTCGACGAGCTCGAGAAGGGGCCGTGGCCGTCTTTCATCACCGGGCTGAAGCGCCTGCGCGATGCGGGCAAGAAGTATTCCCCGATGATCAACGACCTGCTGGGCCAGCTGGAGCACTCCTACGAGGAGCGTCTGGGCTTCTGGAAGGGTGGCACCATCACCGTGGTGGGCTACGGCGGCGGCATCATCCCGCGGTTCTCCGAGGTCGCGGACAAGTTCCCCGAATCCAGCGAGTTCCACACGCTGCGCATCATTCCGCCGGCGGGCTATCACTACACCACCGACATCATCCGCAAGATGTGCGACGTGTGGGAGGAGTATGGCTCCGGCCTCATCGCCTTCCATGGCCAGTCCGGCGACATCATGTTCCAGGGCTGCTCCTCGGAGAACGTGCAGCCGGCCTTCGACGCGCTGAACGAGATGGGCTTCGACCTCGGCGGTGCCGGCCCGGCGCTTCGCACCTCCATGAACTGCGTCGGCGCGGCGCGCTGCGAGATGTCGTGCTATGACGAGATCAAGGCGCACCGGCTGATCATCAACGAGTATCTCGACGAGATGCATCGCCCGGCGCTGCCCTACAAGTTCAAGTTCAAGTTCTCCGGCTGCCCGAACGACTGCGTGAACGCCATTCATCGCGCCGACTTCGCGGTGATCGGCACCTGGCGCGACGACATGAAGGTGGACCAGGAGAAGGTGAAGGAATACGTCGCCGAGCTGGGCCGCGACTACATCCAGGAGCACGTCATCGAGATGTGCCCGACCCGCGCGCTGAAGCTCAATGACGACGACACCCTGGCGGTGGACAACAAGGCCTGCGTGCGCTGCATGCACTGCCTGAACGTCATGACCAAGGCGCTGTCGCCGGGCGACGACAAGGGCGCGGTGATCCTCATCGGCGGCAAGCGCACGCTGAAGATCGGCGACCTGATGGGCACCGTCATCAAGCCGTTCATCAAGCTGGAGACGGACGAGGACTTCGAGGAGCTGGTGGAGTTCGCCGGCGAGGTGATCGACTTCTTCGCCGAGAACGCGCTGGAGCACGAGCGCACCGGCGAGATGATCGACCGCATCGGCCTGCCGGCGTTCCTGGAAGGCATCGGCGTCGATCCGGACCCGAACATGGTGCTGCATCCGCGTCAGGTTTCGTTCGTGCGCACGGACGACTTCCAGGCGGAACTGGAGCGCATGCGGGCCAAGAAGGCCGGCAAGAAGGAGGCCGCCGAATAATCGGCAGTTCCATCTTGTCACGCAATTTTCCGGGCGCAGGCGGTTTCGCCTGCGTCCGCCAATGAAAACAGGCGTAATCCGGAGGGAAGAGAATGAGCGAGACGGCGAAGAAGCCGCGGATGCCGGATGAAACGGGTGTGCCCGATCCGTTTCCCTACATGCATCCGGTGATGAAGAAGAACTACGGCCAGTGGGACTATCACTTCCGTCCGCGTCCGGGCGTGCTGTGCCACGTGGCCAAGTCCGGCGACAGGATCTGGACGGTGCGCGCCGGCACGCAGCGGCAGATGGACGTGTTCACGATCCGCAAGCTGTGCGATCTGGCCGACAAGTATTGCGACGGCTACCTGCGCTTCACCACGCGCTCCAACATCGAGTTCCTGCTCGACAAGGAAGAGAACGTGGAGCCGCTCATCGAGGAGCTGAACAAGGAAGGCTTCCCCGTCGGCGGCACCGGCAACTCGGTGTCCATGATCTCGCACACGCAGGGCTGGCTGCACTGCGACATTCCGGGCACGGACGCTTCCGGCGTGGTGAAATCGCTGATGGACCTCATGCACGAGGAGTTCATCAACGAGGAGATGCCGAACCGCGTGCGCATCACCACTTCGTGCTGCCAGATCAACTGCGGCGGCCAGGGCGACATCGCGGTGAACGTGCAATACACCAAGCCGCCGCGCATCAATCACGAGCTGGTGGCCAACGTCTGCGAGCGTCCGGCGGTGGTGGCGCGCTGCCCGGTGGCGGCCATTCGGCCGGCGCTGGTGAACGGCAAGCCGTCGCTGGAGGTGGACGAGAAGAAGTGCGTGTGCTGCGGCGCCTGCTACGCGCCGTGTCCGCCGATGCAGATCAACGGCAAGGAAGAGACGCGCATCGCCGTGTGGGTGGGCGGCAAGCACTCCAACGCCCGCTCCAAGCCGAAGTTCCACAAGCTGGTGATGGCGGGGCTGCCGAACAATCCGCCGCGCTGGCCGGAAGTGGGCGAGGTGGTGATGAAGATCCTGCGCGCCTACAAGGAGAACGCGAAGGACTGGGAGCGCATGGGCGACTGGATCGAGCGCATCGGTTGGCCGCGTTTCTTCGAGCTGATCGACGTGCCGTTCGTGAAGCATCACATCGACACGTGGACCTATGCGCGTCTGACGCACAACCACTCCACGCATATCCAGTATTGACGTCATGAGCGGCGGGCCGGAAATGTTGCCGGCCCGCCAGCCATGCGCGCAAGAACAACAAGGATATGTGGCAACTCCGATCTGGCAGGGGATGAACCGGTGAAACTGGGAATTTGCGTGCTCGAGGGACCCTATCAGCACGAGGCTTCCGACACCGCTTACAATTTCGCGGTGGCGGCGCTGGAAAAGGGGCATGAGATCTTTCGCATCTTTTTCTATCACGATGGCGTGAACAACGCGACGCGCCTGATGGTGCCGCCGCAGGACGACCGCCACATCCAGCAGCGCTGGAGCGAGCTGGCGGAAAAGCATGATCTCGACCTGGTGGTGTGCGTCGCGGCCGCGCAGCGGCGCGGCATCCTGGACGAGGATGAGATGAAGCGCCACGGCAAGGACGCCAACAACATCGCGCCGGGCTTTCGCATTTCCGGCCTCGGACAGCTCATCGAGGCGGAGATAGAGTGCGATCGCGTGGTGTTTTTCGGCGACTGACGGGAGGCGGAGATGTCCGAGGTGAAGAATTTTCTCTACGTGAACCGGAAGGCGCCGCACGGCACCATCTATGCGCTGGAGTCGCTGGAAGTGGTGCTCATCGGCGCGGCCTTCGAGCAGGATGTGGCGCTGGCCTTTCTCGATGACGGCGTGTTTCAGCTGGTGAAGGGCTGGGATACGTCCGAGCTGGGCGTGAAGAACTTCCAGCCGGCCTATACGGCGCTTGGCGATTACGACATCAGCAAGGTCTATGTCGAGCGCGAGTCGCTGGAGGAACGCGGCCTGACGGAAGACGACCTCATCGAGATGACCTACGAGGACGAGGACGACGACTGGGCGGAGAAGTCCTCCATCCGCATCGTCTCGCGTGAGGAAATGGCGCAGATCATGCGCGATTCCGACGTCATTCTGAGCTTCTGAGGAGGGCGAGCGCTATGGCCATGCTGCATACGGTGAACAAGTCGCCCTACCAGTGCGATACGCTGGAAAGCTGCCTGAAACACGTGGGCGACGGCGACGTGGTGTTGCTGATCGAGGATGGCGTCTATGCCGCCATGAAGGGGGGCAAGGCGGCCGAGCTGATCGCCAATGCCAATGGTGTGAAGATCTGCGTGCTTTCCGCCGACGTGAAGGCGCGTGGTCTGGAGGGCAAGCTGATCGACGGAGTGGAAGTGGTCGATTATGGCGGCTTCGTCGATCTGGTGGTGGAGACGGACAAGACCCAGGCCTGGCTGTAATTCGCCGGCTACGGGCGGGTCGTCGAGGAGAGATGGCGTCGGCGGCATGGTGGCGTTCGGCGCCGTGTCGGGAGCGTTCCAGATGTGGAAAGGCTCCCGCAAGGTCCCACAGGAGGACGCAGAAGCCTCTGGACTATATGAATATATCATAATATACGTACGAGACCGCATCTGCGGCTCCCAGGTGTCAACGGAAGAGGAGAAGCGATATGTCCGGTTACTACGAGGTTGACGGCAAGCAGGTTCCGCACGACGAGGAAGGCTACATCACCAACCTGTCCGACTGGAGCAAGGAGCTGGCCGAGGTCATCGCCAAGGAAGAAGGCATCGACATGACCGACGAGCACTGGGAGGTGGTGAACTTCCTGCGCGAGTATTACGACGAGTATCAGATCGCGCCGGCCATCCGCGTGCTGGTGAAGGCCATGAAGAAGAAGTTCGGTCCGGAAAAGGGCAACAACAAGTATCTGTACGAGCTGTTCCCCTACGGGCCGGCCAAGCAGGCGTGCAAGATCGCCGGTCTGCCGAAGCCGACCGGCTGCGTGTAATGGTTCGCGCGGTGGGCAGGGCGTCCTGCCCACCGCTTCCTTGATTGACCGCCGACACAGCGTCGGTTTGGGGAGCGCGGGCGCAAGCACTGTGATGATCGGCGTCTCGGGGCGCCGGTTTTCAGAGTGGCAGGCTCCCGGAGGTGGCTTGCGCAAAATTGTCGCCTTGTGGCGGAGGCCCTGGGCTGGCATCCGCCACCGTCGGGGGGAGGTGAGGCGGCCGGCCGCGTCCGGTTCCTTCGCGAACCGTGTCGGTGCCGTCCGGTTGGCGAAAAGGTGGGAGGAAGTCCGGTGTTGACGACCGTGTATGCGCTTCTGTTCTATGTCGCCTTCGCGATTTTCGTCGGCGGCATCGCCTATCGCATCTGGGAATACTGGAACACGCCCAAGCCCGCGGTGATTCCGACGACGCCGGCGCCGATCACCTACGCCGGCGTGGCGTGGCGGATGCTGAAAGAGATCACGGTCTTCGAATCCCTGTGGAAGGGCAACAAGTGGATCTGGATCTTCGCGCAGCTGTTCCACGCCTCCCTGTGGCTGATCATCATCCGCCATCTGCGCTATTTTCTGGAGCCCGTGCCGGAGCTGGTGGCGCTGGCGCAGCCGTTCGGCAAATATGCGGGGCTGACGTTCGTGCTCGGCGCGCTGGGGCTGCTGGCGCGGCGCATGTTCGTCTCGCGGGTTCGCTACATCTCGGCGCCATCGGACTACCTGATGCTGGTGCTGTTCCTCGGCATCGGGCTTTCCGGCCTGGGCATGACGTTCGTGGCCAAGCCGGACATCATTGGCGTGAAAGCCTTCTTCCTGGGGCTGATGGTTTTCAACTGGCAGCCGCTTCCGGCGTCGCTGCCGCTGATGGTGCACCTCGGACTGGTGGCGCTGTGGATGATCATCTTCCCGTTCTCCAAGCTGCTGCATGCGCCGGGCGTCTTCTTCTCGCCGACCCGCAACATGCGCGACGTGCCGCGCGAGGAATATCATCCGGTGCCGTGGCTGCCGCCTATCGACCAGGTGGAATACGATCCACCGCACGGGAAATGACGCCGCGCATGCGGGGACATTCGAGGCCAGGGTCACGTAACAGGACGTTGCAACAGGCGGGAGAGAGCCGTGTCTGATCTGGAAAAGAACGCACAGGATGCCGTGGATGAACTGCCGCCGGAGGCGCAGGAGGATCCGCTCTATTTCGATCCGGAACCGAAGGATGGCGCGGCGGCGCACATCAAGTCGTTTCCAGCCGCGCCGGAGTTCCAGGAAGCGCTGGGCTATCCCGGCGAGCGCCCGGAAAACTGGAAGGAAGTGGCGCTGAACAAGATGCAGGAACTGCGCGGCAAGTTCCGTTCCTTCCGCCTGTTCCTGGACATCTGCGTGAAATGCGGGTCGTGCACCGACAAGTGCCATTATTACATGGGCACTTCCGACCCGAAGAACATGCCGGTGGCGCGCCAGGATCTGCTGCGCAGCGTCTATCGCCGCTACTTCACGCTGCCGGGCAAGTGGTTCCCTTCCCTCGTCGGGGCGCGGGAACTGACGGAGGAAGTGCTGGACGAGTGGTATACCTACTACTTCCAGTGCTCGGAATGCCGGCGTTGTTCGGTGTTCTGCCCCTATGGCATCGACACCGCCGAGGTCACCATGGCGGCGCGCGAAATTCTCGACTCCGTCGGCTATGGCATGAAATACACCAACGAGATCATCGGCAAGGTGTTCAAGGTGGGCAACAATCTGGGCCTGCCGAAGCCGGCGCTGGAATCCACGCTGGAAGACCTTGAGGAGGAAATCGAGGACGACACCGGCGTGAAGGTGCGGCTGCCGCTGGACGAGCCGGCCGATATCCTGCTGGTGCCGCCGTCCGCCGACTTCTTCGCCGAACCGCATATCGACGGACTCATCGGTTACGCCAAGGTGTTTCATGCGGCCGGGGTGAAGTGGACCATTTCCTCCTACGCCTCGGAGGCGGCCAACTTCGCCATGTTCATCGGTTCGTACGAGAACATGCGGCGCGTCGCGCTGCGCATCCGCAAGGCGGCCATCGATCTGGGCGTGAAACGCATCATCATCGGCGAGTGCGGCCATGCCTGGCGCGCGGCCTATCAGTTCCTGAACACGCTGGCCGGGCCGTTCGACTTCCTGGATCAGAACTACCCGATCCCGCAGCACATCTGCGAGTTCACCTGGGATCTCATCCAGCAGGGCAAGCTGCGGTTCGACAAGTCGCAGAACGATCACCTGACGCTGACGTTCCACGATTCGTGCAACGTCGCGCGCGCCTCGCGCATGGGCGACTATCCCGGCGGGCAGTTCGACATTCCGCGCAACATCATCAAGGCCGTGTGCAACAACTATCACGACATGCCCGAAGGCACCATCCGGGAAGAAACCCTGTGCTGCGGCGGCGGCGGCGGCCTGCTGACCGACGACCTGATGGAGCTGCGCAAGAAGGGCGGCAGCCCGCGCATGAAGGCGCTCAAGCACGTCACGGAAGAGTTTGGCGTGAACAAGATGGCCGCCATCTGCGCCATCTGCAAGACGCAGTTCTCGAAGATCATGCCGATGTTCGGCTACGGGATGGACGACATCATGTCCGTGCATCAGCTCGTGTCCAACGCCATCGTCCTGCCCGGTTCCATTCAGGAAAAGGAGCTGGACGGGGAAGGTGAGGAAGCGGCGGACGCGGCGGAATAGAAATTGGCAGGAGAGCCTGACAGAACAGCAACAGGAATGGTCCGGACATCCGGGCAGATGGAGGGTAAGCAATGAACGCACCGATCAAGAAAAAGGGCCTGCCCAAGACCGACGGCAAGTTCTTCCGCCGGTTCCGCGAGGGCGAAACGCCGAAGGACTGGGATCTGGAGGAGAAGATCTTCGTCGCCGATCACTCCTACAAGTGCCCGGTCTATGTGGTGAAGACGCCGCCGTGCTCGGCCTCGTGCCCGTCCGGCCATGACATCCGTGGCTGGCTGGCCATCGCGCGCGGCATGGACAAGCCGGCGGACGAGGACATGCCGTGGCAGCAGTATGCCTTCGAGCGCATGACCAGGGCCAATCCGTTTCCGGCCATCATGGGCCGCGTGTGCCCGGCGCCGTGCGAGGACGGCTGCAACCGCAACGTGGTGGACGACTTCGTGGGCATCAACGCCCTGGAGCACTATGTCGGCGACTGGGCCATCGAGCAGGGCCTGAAGTTCGAGGAGCCGGTGGTGGCCGGCAACGAAGCGGTGAAGAAGGTGGCCATCGTCGGTTCCGGGCCTGCGGGCATGGCGGCGGCCTATTTCCTGCGCAAGAAAGGCTTCAACGTCACCATCTTCGAGGAACATCCGAAGCTGGGCGGCATGATGCGCTATGGCATTCCGACCTACCGCGTGCCGCGCGACAAGCTGGATGCGGAGATCCAGCGCATCCTGGACATGGGCGTGGAGGCGCGCACCAACACGCGCGTCGGCCGCGACATTTCCGTGGAGCAGCTGGAGGACGAGTTCGACGCCATCTTCTGGGCCATCGGCGCGCAGAAGGGTCGGCCGCTGCCGGTGCCGGGCTGGAATGATTGCGAAAACTGCATCACCGGCGTGGAGTTCCTGGAGGCGTTCAACCAGGGCTGGGTCTATGGCACGGCCAAGAAGATCGTCGTCGTGGGCGGCGGCGATACCTCCATCGACGTGGCGTCGGTGGCGCGGCGCCTGGGGCACATCACGGAAGTGCGCACGCCGGACAACATCGATGGCAAGATCGGCGGCTTCACCGCCGATGACGTTGCCGGCATCCTGCGCCGCGAAGGCGTGGAGGCGGTGCTGACCTCGCTGTTCCCCATCGAGGAGATGGTGGCGCAGGAGCATGAGCGCCAGGAGGCCATGCGCGAGGGCGTGCGCATCATCGGTGGCGTGATGCCGCTGGAGGTCATCAAGGACGAAAACGGCAAGGCCATCGCGCTGAAGATGTGCGAGTGCAAGATGGACGGCATGACGCCGATCCCCATCGAGGGCACCGAGTTCGAGGTGGAGGCCGACCTGATCGTCGCCGCCATCGGTCAGTATGGCGACTTCGAGGGCTTCGACGACATGGCCAACGAGCGCGGCTTCATGGACACCGACGCCTTCTTCCGCGTGGCCGGCAAGGAAAAGCACTTCGCCGGCGGCGACATCATCCGCCCGCATCTGCTGACCACCGCCATCGGTCATGCGCGCATCGCGGCGGACGAAATCGCGCACTATCTCTCCGGCGAACCGCTGGAGAAGCGGCCGAAGGTGGACGTGACGCACTTCAACCTGCTCAACGAGCTGGCGCAGCGCGGGCGTCCGGTGCAGCCGTATGAAGGCGGGCAACTGCCGGGCACGTCCGAATCCGAATGGGCGGTGCACAATTTCGAGGATCGCGCGGCGTCGGACGTCATCACGCACGAGGAGATGTTCCTCGGTCACTTCACCGAGGACCCGCGGTCGAAGCGCGAGGAGATTCCCATCGACGCGGAGCACGTGCTGGGCAACTTCGCCGAGCGCATCAAGCCGCTGACGGACGAGCAGGCGGTGCACGAGGGCGAGCGCTGCATGAGCTGCGGCCTGTGCTTCGAGTGCGACAACTGCGTCATCTTCTGCCCGCAGGACGCGGTGCACCGCGTGCCGAAGAGCGAGCGGGCCGTGGGCCGCTACGTGTTCACGGAATATACCCGTTGCGTGGGTTGTCACATCTGCTCCGACGTGTGCCCGACGGGCTACATCAAGATGGGGCTTGGCCAGTAAGGCCGCACGAAACGCGGCGGGAGCGCGAGAACGGCGCTCCCGCCAACCCGCAGGGGGCGAGAGAGAAACAGTCAAACAGGCAGGCGAGCACCATGCGCGCATTCGGGAAATGGGCCTCGGCCATCATGGCGGTTTGCGTCGGCGTTCTGCTGGCGACGACGGTGGCCCGGGCCGGGGATATCGGGCCGAAAATTCCCATCGACAAGAGCAAGGGCAGTTGCGTGCTGCCCGGCGATCAGATGCGGCGGGAACACATGAAGATCCTCAAGCATCGTCGTGACAAGACGATGTATCAGGGCATTCGCGGCGGCAAGAGGTCGCTTTCCGCCTGCCTGAGCTGCCACATGGTGAAGGACGAAAAGACCGGGAAGCCGCTGACGGTGGCCTCGCCGAAACACTTCTGCCGCGTCTGCCATGACTATGCGGCGGTGAAGGTGGACTGCTGGGAATGCCACAAGTCGGTGCCGGAGGAAGCGGGCGGTCAGGCGCTGCTGAAGGACGGCGCCGGATTGAAGGACAGCAAGTTCGCGCAACTCATGAAGTATGTGCAGGGAGGGCGCAAATGAGCGATCAGGGCGCCAGGGACAGGAACGAGCGGGCGCGTCACGAGGAGATCGACGCGGCGCGGCGCGAATTCCTGCGCAACATCGCGGCTGCCAGCGTGGTGTCGCTGGGCGGCGGCATGATGCTCTACACCATGGGCGGCGAGGCTTTCGCCAAGAAGCCCGGTGATCCGCTGGATCCACGGAAGCGCTGGGGCATGCTCATCGATACGTCCAAATGCACCAGTGGCTGCGAAAAATGCGTGGAGGCCTGCAAGAAGGAGAATGGCTGGGAAGCGGAGCCGGGGTCGCAGACGGACGTGCAGTGGATCCGCAAGGTGGACGTGAAGGATCCGAAGACCGGTTTCATGGCCTCGCTGCCGGTGATGTGCCAGCATTGCGCCAACCCGCCGTGCGTGGACGTGTGCCCCACCGGCGCCTCCATGCAGCGGGCGGACGGCATCGTGAAGGTGAACATGCACATCTGCATCGGCTGCCGCTATTGCATGATGGCCTGCCCCTACAAGGCGCGTTCCTTCGTGCACGAGGAAATTCCGGAAGAGAACAAGCGCTTCCACGCGCCGATGGGCAAGGGGTGCGTGACGAGCTGTGATCTGTGCGCGCATCGCGTGGATGCGGGGCAAATCCCGGCCTGCGCCGAGGCCTGCCCGGAGGGCGCCATGCTGTTCGGCGATCTGAACGATCCGGGTTCGGAGCTGCGCAAGCGGCTGAAGGAAATCCGCAGTTATCAGATCCGGGCCGATCTGGGCACGGACACCGGCATTCGCTACACGCGGTTGCCTTGAGGGGACGGACGCCATGAAAAAGCACTTCCATTACGAATATCTGCAGTCCAGGGTGGGCTATTACACGGCGTTGCTCTCCATGGGCGCGCTCATGCTCATCGGGCTGGCGGCGGCCATTTACATGGAAACGCACGGCCATGTGGTCACCGGCATGACCAACCAGATCGTGTGGGGCATGCCGCACGTGTTCGCCGTGTTCCTCATCATCGCCGCATCCGGCATCCTCAACGTCGCCTCCATCGGCACGGTGTTCAACCGCGCGCCCTACAAGCCGCTGGGGCGGTTGTCGGCGGTGATGGCGGCGGCGGCGCTGGCCGGCGGTCTGATCGTGCTGGTGCTGGATCTGGGACGACCCGATCGCCTCATCGTGGCCATGACCAAATACAACTTCAAGTCCATCTTCGCCTGGAACATCTATCTCTACAACGGCTTCTTCGCCGTGGTGTTGCTGTATCTCTACACGCAGATGAGCCAGGACTTCCGCGTGCGCCGCTACTACAAGCCGGCCGGCACGCTGGCCTTCGTCTGGCGTCTGATCCTGACCACCGGCACCGGCTCCATCTTCGGCTGGCTGGTGGCGCGCCAGGCTTACGATCTGGCCATCTTCGCGCCGATGTTCATCGCCCTGTCCTTCTCCTTCGGTCTGGCCATCTTCATCCTGCTGATGACGGCGCTGATGCGGGGCGACGAGCGGCCGCTGGGCCACGGGCTGGTGAACCGCATGGGGCGGCTCCTGGGCGTGTTCCTGGCGGCGGCGGCCTATTTCACCGTGGTCTGGTGGCTCACCGACCTGTATGCGGCGGAGCATCGGCCGGTGGTGAAGTTCCTGTTCTTCTCCGGCAACGTCTATAGCTGGCTCTACTGGCTGGGTTTCATCGGGCTTGGCACCATCCTGCCGATGCTGATGGTGTTCTCCAATGCCGCCCGCACCAGCTTCAAACCGGTGATTTTCGCCTCCATCCTGACGGTTCTGGGCGGCATTTCGCTGGTCTATTTCGTCATCATCGGCGGGCAGGCCTATCCGCTGGTGCTGTTCCCCGGCAAGGAGGTGAAGAGCAGCTTCTTCGAGGGCGTGATCAACCCCTATGCGCCGAGCATGCCGGAAATCCTGCTGGGCATCGGCGGCATGGCGCTGGGCGTGGCCATCGTGCTGCTGGCGGCCAAGACGCTGCGTATCCTGCCCGTCACGCTGGCGGATGCCGATGTCGATCCGCATCTCGTTTCCGGCGAGGTGCGGGAAATGAAGAAGGCCGCCTGAGCGTCCGCGAACCGGAAACACGAATGGCGATGGGCTGCCATGGGCATGGCGGCCCATTATTTTTTGCGGAGAACATATCCGGCAAGAGGAACGGGGCCATGAGCGAACGGTTGAAAAAGGTATTCGCGGACATAGACGCGGCGAATGCCGGCGATCCGCGACGGGATACGCTGAATGGCGAGGAGCTGCCTTTCGAAGTGGTCTATTCGCGGCGCATGCTGCGGCGGCTTGAGAAGATGTATCCGGATGCGCCGGAGACGCTGAAAATCGCCGCCCATGGCCAGCACATCCGGCGTTTCGACATTCCGCGCGCGGATTTTCCGGAGGGACGCAAGGGATACAATCAGTGGCGCAAGGCGGCTCGAGAGCATCATGCGACGCTGCTGGGCGAGATCATGCGGCGGCATGGCTATTCGGATGACGAAATCGCCGAGGTGCAGAAACTGGTGCGCAAGGAGCAACTGAAGAAGGACAGGCTGAGCCAGGCGCTGGAGAATGTCGTGGACGTGGTGTTCGTGGAGCATTATCTGGAGCCGTTCCTGAAAAAATATGCGCATTACGACGAGGACAAGCGTATCGACATCGTGGCCAGGACGCTGCTGAAGATGTCGCCGAAGGGGCATGAGGAGGCGTTGTCGCTCGATCTGCCGGAAGAGCACCGGCGGCTGATCGAAAAGGCCATCGAACGGGTGAAGCCGCAGCTGGAGCGCATGGCCAACGCCGCGCTTGACTGGTAAGGAAGGGGTGTCGTCCCGCGAAGAGGAATCCATGGCTCATCCGCCGCGCATCTTCATCGCCGCCGCGCACAAGTCTTCGGGCAAGACCACGGTTTCGGTGGGGCTGGCCCGCGCTTTGTCTGAACGCGGGCGGCGGGTGCGCATGTTCAAGAAGGGGCCGGATTACATCGACCCGCTATGGCATCGGCTGGCCAGCGGGCGGGCGAGCTACAATCTCGACTTCAATACCCAGGAGCCGGAGGAAATCGCCGCGCTGTTCGCCAGCCGCGCGGCGGGGACGGATATTTCCATCATCGAGGCCAACAAGGGGCTGCACGACGGGCTGGCGCTGGATGGCGCCGATTCCAACGCGGCGCTGGCGAGGCTGCTGGATGCGCCGGTGGTGCTGGTGATCGACACGGAGGGCATCACGCGCGGCATCGCGCCGCTGCTGTTGGGCTATCAGGCGTTCGATGAGGGCGTGCGCATTGCCGGTGTCAT